>DAIUKI010000227.1:0-4982 GCA_036848255.1 Bacteroidales bacterium
CGGAAGTTGGTATTAATCGGCTCCCCTCCTGGGAGGGGGAGGGGTGGGTTTTTAAAAGACTGAAGGCGGAAGACCGAAGACAGAAGTCCGAAGGTCTCCCGTCTTCGGTCTTCCGTCTTCCATTTATTTTCATGTCTTCGGATGTTTTATGTTATAAAATCAATGAATTCAGCAAACCTTTTCATAAATTTAGCTTTTTAAAAACAGATCATTATGAGAACAGATGGCAGGCGAACAAGTGGTAATGTAGAGGACCGCAGAGGAATGACAGGAGGGCAGATGGCCGCTGGAGGCGGAATAGGCACAATAGTCATTGTTCTTCTGGTGTTATTGCTGGGAGGAGATCCTTCCGAGGTTGTCAATAGTTCACAGGAAGCCGCTCCTACTGAATCGGGTCCGGTGAACGCATCGCCTGAGGAGGAAGCAATGGCAAATTTTGTATCCGTTGTTCTGGCAGGAACGGAGGATGTATGGATCAAGGTATTCCAGGAATCGAATATGACTTATAAACCACCAACTCTGGTTCTTTTCAGGGATCAGGTACAATCGGCATGCGGGTATGCAAGCGGTGCGAGCGGACCATTTTATTGTCCGGGTGATCAGAAGGTATATATCGACCTGGCTTTTTTTGATGAACTTAAATCGAGGTTCGGCGCCAATGGCGATTTTGCAATTGCATATGTGGTGGCTCACGAAATAGGACATCATGTGCAAAATCTGCTGGGGACATTAAGCGATGTAAATAACCAGAGGGAAAGAATGAGCGAGGTAAATTCAAACAGACTCCTTGTAAGACTTGAGCTGCAGGCCGATTTTCTTGCCGGAATGTGGGCCCATTACGACCAGCAGATGTTCAATTCACTTGAAACAGGTGATATTGAAGAGGCTATGAATGCAGCTGCTTCTGTCGGCGATGATGTCCTTCAGAAAAGATATCAGGGACGTGTAGTTCCGGATGCATTTACACATGGCACAGCTGCTCAGAGGAAGGAATGGTTCAGGAGAGGGTATACCTCCGGGAATTATGATCAGGGCGACACCTTTAATGCCGATATCTGAAATTCATGTAATTACAATGTAATTACGTCTTTTGAATGCTTCCAGAGCCTGTGCGGATTTGAGAAACAGGCACACTAATTAACCTTTACGACAATAGAATCGGCAATCTGAAGTGCAGTTGTCAGTGTGCTCAGATCAGTGAATATTTCACCGTTCTTTCCTGAATAGTGACTGTGTCCGGCCGGACTCATGATGTAAGAGTCTTTCAACGATTTCATGTCAATTACTGCCTCATATACGAGTGCGGGCTGGCACGACCATTTATAGTTCTCATCATCCGGGTACTTATCGTTGGTCCAGTATTCGTTCCAGTCCCAGTTCTGGTTTATCTCAAGCATGATCCTGAATTTTACGGGAAGGGTATTATCGGCACGTGTAGTCATGACGAAACCCGTAACCGGTGTTGCTCCGGAATATGCATCCGGAACAGTAGTGCCTTCATCAGGCATAAAAAGGCCATCAGATGCTTTTATACCTCTTTTGTGAGCCCAGTATGGCAATGTCTGTGGAGCCCTCTTGGGAGCTCTTACCCATCTGCCGTTCTCCTGTTTCCCGTATTCAAAGATTCCTGTTGCAACAGATTTTGCAACATATAATGTCTGTATATATTTCCCGTCCGTTTCCTCAATCCAGACTGCAAAAAGCGGATAATAGAATGATTTCCCCTTTGTCAGATCGATTACTATTTTCTGACCTTTACCGGCCGGATTTGTTTCAATGTTTGTTTTCTCCTCCTGAACCTGGTTTTTAGTCTTTAGTGAACCGGCTGAACAGGCTCCTGCAAAAAATATAATTGATATTATAATAATTCTGTACATATCGTGGAATAATTAAAATTCAACAATAATTCCGATAGTAGGTAAAACTGTTCCGGAAGTGCCGGTGATGTACTTTAGGGAGTACTTTAAAGGATCTTCCGGATCATTAACAGGCAAACCGTTTATGTCTGATTGCCTCACAAGGATATCCGGCTGATCGGACTGGTGATTGTAAACATTCTGGACATCTGCATAGAGCATCAGCGACCATCCCTTGAGGAAGAACTGTTTGTCGATCCTGAGGTCGAGCTGGTGGAATGCCTTAAGCCGCTCAGAGTTAAATCTTGAATAATCGAGGTATCCCTGACCCTGAATATCCCATGCAGCTTTAACTGCCGATTTGCTGAGGTCATAAGGTGTGTACGGGGCTCCTCCGACAAATCTCCACTTGAATCCGAAATCCCAGTTCCCGTTGAACTGCCTTGTGGCAGTTATATTGAAGAGGTGGCGGTTGTCCCACGATGATGGGATCCAGACAGAATTAAGATCGCGGAATTCACTCCTGACAAAAGTATAGGAGAAGACAAGGTTTGTCTTTTTAAATTCCTTAAGTCTGCCGAGCAATTCGATCCCATACGCCCTGCCATCAGAACTGGATGTAAGCTCTTCATCACCGAAAATCCCATACCCGGCGCTTTTGCTGGAAAGCGGAACCTGGTCGCGGACTGAGAAAGGATATTTTGAGTAATTCTTATAGAACCCCTCAATTGTGACCTGGATATTTTCGGTGGGGATCAGTTCTAGTCCGGCCACAATATGGTCAGACTGGATATATTTCAGGTCGTTGTCCTTATTCAGGAACACCCCGGCGTTGCTTGTATAACCAAGTGCTGTATATGGGGGAAGCTGATAGTAGCGGCCCAGGTTGAAGTTGACATTCAGATTATCCGTGAGGGAATAGGATGCAGAAAACCTGGGGGATAGCTGTGTCAGCGGATTTGACATGGATTTCGACCATGTGTTAATATCAGTGCGTATACCAAAAGAAAACCTCAGCTTTTCTTCGAGGTATGATTTGCTTACCTGCCCGAAAGCGTTGAACTTGCCCAGCTTTAGATTTGTGTCATAGTCTATCTTATTTTCGCCCAGGACCGAATAAAAAAGCCTGTATGTCGAGTTTCTGTAATGAGCATATTCAAAGCCTGATCCAAAACTGATTCTGAATCCTTTATCTCCGATGATGGTCCTTTCGAACCGTCCTTTTATCTCTCCCTCACCCGATAAATAGTCAAGAACCTTGTTTGCCTCGTTTTCAATGTTCCCGGCATATTTATACTGGGAGTTGTTAAGATAGTTGCGGCTCAGTACCCATGTATCAAATCCTGATGTGCGGAAATGCTTGTAAACAATCCCTGTTGTGTAACTGTATTGTTCCTGAACAGGGATATAATCGAGTATATACCGCTGGTATTCCGTCTCATTGGCTTTAAGGTTCAGCCTGAAATCATCCTTTGCGCCAAGGCCCAGGAAAGTGAGCTCATTTTTTTCATTGAGTCTTACCTTGTATTTAAACTGGAAATCGGTATAATTGGGCAGGAAGGGCAGACCAAGGGCATTGAAAAGAAACTGCAGGTATGATCTTCTTGCCGAAACCAGTATTGAACTATTTTTACCTGTAGGGCCGTCGATTGTAAGACCAAGGTCGGAAGCTCCGACGGTTGCACGATATTTCATTTTGTCCTTGTTCCCGTCGATAAAAGTAAAGTTAAGTACCGAACTCAGGGCGTTTCCTTTTGAGGCAGGGAAGGCTCCGGAAATGAAATCGACCGACTGTACAAAATCAACGTTTAATATGCCGACAGGTCCCCCCGAGGCACCCTGGGTCGAGAAGTGGTTGAGATAGGGGATCTCGATATTATCAATATAAAACCTGTTTTCATTCGGCCCTCCGCCCCTAACAATTACATCGTTCCTGAATGCAGGGGTGGATGCCACACCCGGGAATGACTGGATTACCTTTGATATATCCCTGTTCCCGCCGGGATTCTTTTCAATTTCATCAATGCCGATAATCCTGATTGAAACCGGAGTCTCAACTTTCCTGATAAAGGGCGAGGCCTTTATTACAACCTCCCCAATATCGATTGTATTCTCCTCGAGTGGAATTTCAAGATTGACCTGGTTGCTGTTTGTCACCAGGATGGCCGAGGAAATAAATGGCTTGAAGCCGACAGATGATGCTCTAAGCTCTACATACCCGGGTTTGATGCCGGTGAAGGAATAATTGCCATCAAAGTCTGTTATGGCTCCGATAGTTGTTCCCCAAATCTGAACAGTGGCAAATGGCACACCTTCATTAGTTTTTGAATTGTAAACCCTCCCCTTTATCACACCGGAATTGGCCTGCCCGGGTGAATCGACTGCAGTAACAACAAACAAAAATATTATGTATAACAATCTCCTCATAAGAAATTAAATTTGCTTTGGAAACATCCAAAACAGCCAAATTGTTCAGAAGAGGTTCTTCAGGGCATTCTCAAGATCAGGAAACTCAAAATTATAACCGGCTGAAAGGATTTTCCCGGCTGAAACCCTGCTCCCTTTAAGAAGGATCACTGACATGGTGCCAAACAGTAATTTTAGTGCAAAAGAAGGAACGGTTGGGAAAAAGAAGGGTTTCTTAAGGACCTTTGCCAATGTCCGCATAAATTCTTTGTTAGTCATGTGTTCAGGTGCCACCGCATTCCAGGAGCCTGCCATCGACTTATCCTCAATGGCTCTTATGTAAATATTGCATAGGTCATCGATATGGATCCACGGATTATATTGTTTGCCGCTGCCAAGTGCTGATCCGAGACCCGGCCTGACAGTGAGTGTCATTCTGTCAAGGGCACCTCCTTTTCGTGCCAGTACGATCCCCGTCCTTACCTTTACGGTCCTGATGCCGGACTCCTGAAACCTGTCAGCCGATAGTTCCCATTGCCTGCAGACATCACCGATAAAATCGTCAGCCGGCGGGTCGGTTTCACTAAATATTTTTTCGGATGTCACAGCGCCATACCATCCGATTCCTGAGGCTGAGATAAAAGCTTTAAGCTTCGTTCCTGATTCCTGAACTTTTTTAAACAAAAGTTCACATGTTTTGATACGGCTGCTGAGGATAAG
>DAIUKI010000228.1:0-4975 GCA_036848255.1 Bacteroidales bacterium
ATTGCATGATGGCAATCTATTTTTCTGAGTGTCTTCAATGTTAAGCAAAAAAAATCAGAACCAATTCTGAAAATTGTCACTATAAATGTACTTAATTTGCCATACCCGAATTATTATAACCTTAATTATAAGATGGAACAGATCAGGCAGTCTACCCTCGATTTCCTCGTCGACCTGAAGCGGCACAATGAAAGGGAATGGTTCAACAGTAACCGTAAAAGATACGATGAAGCAAAATTGAATTTTGAATCATTTGTACAGGCGGTAATTGACAGGATAACTGAATTTGATCCTATTCTTAGGGGGCTGGAGGCTAAAAACTGTACTTACAGGATCAACCGTGACATCAGATTCACGAATGACAAAACAATATACAAAACTCATCTCGGTGCTTTTATAGTAAAGGGAGGCAAGAAGAACGGAGACCGGTATGCCGGTTATTATGTCCATGTTGAACCGGGCAATAACAGCCTGATTGCCGGAGGGGCCTACATCCCTCCCATGCCCTGGCTGACTGCGATCAGGGAAAAGATAGATGAAAAGGGGGACCTGTTTATGAAAATTATCTCGAACAGGGAGTTCAGGGATTTTTTCGGAGAGATCGATGGTGAAAGGCTGAAAAGCGCACCGAAGGGATATTCGAGGGATCACAAATACATTGAATACCTTAAACTCAAGAGTTACCTTGTTTCAAAAATTATTTCAGATAAGGAGATTGTCGGGGATGGCTGCCTTGACCTTATTGTGAAGGGCTCCAGGATTATGAAACCCCTGAATGATTACCTTAATGATTATTGAGACTGACCTGGTTACCTCCATTATTTCGAACAGAGCGTAACTGTTACCGTATCAATTCTTACCGGTCCGTTAGTATATGTAACGGAGTCTGAATTAGCCTTTTCAAATTCTCTTATCTCACTCTCTGTCACATCACATTTTCTCCGGTCATCGGAAGCCTGCCAGGTATTTTTTCCATCCGGATCTGTAATAGTAATTGTAATTGTTGTTGTACAATCATAACAAGGGTGGTCCGGACTACATGAGAAATAGAAAAGAGCAAAAAGTATAATTGAAACAATTTTCATGTCTTATAAAAACTCTTATTAAGTTCGCGGTTGACCTGGTATCTTTCTTATCCTGAGATTCAGAGGCGTAACTTCGAGATATTCGTCATCTTTTATCTGTTCCATCGATTCCTCAAGCGAATATCTGAGCCTCGGAGCGATTTTGTAGCTTTCGTCCGAACCTGAGGCCCTCATATTCGTGAGTTTTTTACCCTTGACAACATTGACCTCTATATCCTTTGGCCTTGTCCCTTCTCCAATCACCTGTCCCTTATAGACATATTCACCTGGATCGATATAGAATCTGCCGCGGTCCTGTAGCCTGTCAATTGCATAACCGGTAGCCATTCCCTGTTCAAGTGAGATAAGCGAACCGTTCTGAACCGGCATCAGGTCATCGCCCTTGTATTTATCATAAGACCTGAAACGATGGTGCATCACTGCCTCACCCGATGTAGCCGTAAGCATATTATTGCGTAAGCCGATCAAACCCCTTGCCGGTATATCAAATTCAAGATGGATCAGGTCTCCTTTCGGCTCAATAACGGTCATCTCACCCTTCCTCATTGTTACAAGCTCAATTGCCTTTCCGGATAGTTCTGACGGAACATCAATAGAGAGGGTTTCATAAGGTTCTGATTTGACTCCGCTAATTTCCTTGATAAGCACCCTGGGCTTTCCTACCTGAAACTCATATCCTTCCCTCCTCATTGTCTCGATTAGAATTGAGAGATGAAGAATCCCCCTTCCATACACACTGAACGCATCTTCCGATCCGGTCTCCTCGACTTTTAAGGCAAGATTTTTCTCAGTCTCCCGGAATAATCTTGTCCGTAGATGTCTTGATGTCACAAATTTTCCTTCTTTCCCAAAAAGAGGTGAGTTGTTGATTGTAAAGATCATACTCATTGTGGGTTCGTCAACCTCAATCCGCTTCAATGCCTCCGGAGAAAGAAGGTCCGCAAGGGTATCGCCGATTTCAAAGTCCTCCAGACCGATCACAGCGCAAAGATCCCCGCAGCGGACACTTGCCGTTTTAACTCTTCCGAGGCCTTCAAAAACAAAAAGTTCTTTGACCCGCACCTTCCTGACCTCTCCGTCCTTTTTGCAAAGGGTATAATCATTTCCCGTTACGATTTCTCCGCGGAAGACCCTGCCAATGGCAATTCTTCCGACATAGCTTGAATAGTCAAGCGAAGCGACCTGCATCTGAGCCGTTCCTTCAATAAATAGCGGCGCAGGGATCTGTTCAATAATAGTATCGAGAAGAAAAGTAATGTCGGAAGCAGGTTTTTTCCAGTCTTTGCTCATCCACCCGTATTTGGATGAGCCAAAAACCGTCTCAAAATCGAGCTGTTCATCAGATGCATCAAGGTTGAACATTAATTCAAAAATATCCTGCTGTACCTCATCCGGCCTGCAATTCTCCTTGTCCACCTTGTTTACTACAACGATCGGTTTGAGTCCGAGGTTTATTGCCTTTCCCAGGACAAATCTGGTCTGAGGCATCGGTCCTTCAAAAGCATCAACCAGCAGCAGCACACCATCAGCCATTTTCAGAACCCTTTCGACCTCTCCTCCGAAATCAGCATGCCCCGGTGTATCAATAATATTGATCTTTACTCCCTTATAGTTAACGGAAACGTTCTTTGAAGTTATGGTTATGCCCCTCTCCCTTTCAAGATCATTGCTGTCAAGAATCAGATCACCAACTTCCTTCCTCTCATCAAAAACCTTGCATTCCTGAATAATCCTGTCGACAAGCGTGGTTTTTCCATGGTCCACATGTGCAATAATTGCAATATTTCTTATTGGTTGCATTAAAATATTTAAGACCTGCAAAAGTAATATTGTTGGTTGTATTAATGTTAAAAACCCGGAAAATAAATTTGTTTAAAAAAAACTCATATATTTCGTGAAATTTTAAAAACAGATATATGAAAAAACTGATTTTCACCCTTTTCATCGCACTGATTGCCATTACCTCATTATTTGCCCAGACAGGTAAACTTGAAGTTGGCAGCAAGGCTCCGGTATGGATGTTCACTGATGCAAACAAAAAAGAATTTACAATGGATTCCTGGGCCGGCAAAGTTTTGCAGGTAAATTATGTAGATCCTGACGAACAAGATCTTAATGAAGCATATAATGAAGTGCTTGACAAAGCTGTAAAAATCGATAAAACAATAGACAGCGTATACTTTAAAGGTATAGGAGTTGTTGATACAAAATCAACATGGAAACCAAACGGATTAATAAGGAGCATCGCCGGCAAAAAGGCAAAGAAATACAAAACCACCATACTGTTTGATTACAAGGGAACGCTTCAGGAGATTTGGGGTTTGCCAAAAGACAGCTATAGTGTTGTGATTCTCGATAAGAACAGAATTTGCAGATACGCGTACAGCGGAAAAATTCCGGAATCAGAACATGAGAAGATTATTCAGCTGATAATCGGACTGACGAAGGAATAGCAGGATATTTTGATTTGTTAAAAGTCTGTGTCCCTAAGTGCTATGACACTCCCGAATCTTCTGATCATAGCCGGTACGGGCAACAAATCCGGCAAGACCTCAATGGCCTGCCGCATTATAGAACAGTTCAGACATCTTGGAATTGTATCAGTGAAGATCACACCACATTTTCATGAAACTACGCCCGGACTTGTGCTGATAGCCGGGAAAAAGGGATATTCGGTTTATGAGGAGACAAACCGTGGCACATTAAAGGATACATCAAGGATGCTGAATGCAGGGGCATCGAGGGTTTACTTTGCAAAGGTCAACGATAATTCTCTTGATAAGGCTTTTGAAGAAATCATGAGGCAGATTCCGGAAGGCACTCCGGTAATTTGCGAATCACCGGCATTACGTCATTATACAGAACCGGGTGTATTTGTTATCATGACCTCGCCTTTAAAAGATAATCAAAAAGATATCAAATCATTATTGGATTTACCTCATGTAGAATTCAACATGGATTATCTTGCATTGAACAAAAGCATCCCGATATCTTTTAAGAACGGCAAATGGATCAGTATGCAAAACGGTAATTGATCAGTTTATTTCATTGACATCGGAAATATCCCTTCCAAGTTTTGCCTTTATCCTTTCGAGATCGTTTTTCATCAGGGCTATTGACTGAAAAATCTGTTTTTCAGGAAGTATCGGTTCGGGAAGTTCACTACTTATATAATTTACAAACTTCCATATCTCTTTTACCTCATTTATGTGGACCTCGTAAGGTTCATAGAGAGGATTGAGGGAAAAAAGGATAATTTTGCCATCCTTCCGGATATTGTTTTCAAGAATCTTGAAGACTATGCCGTCATTAAGTGTAAAAACTATATAAGCTTTTCCGGATACAATGTTCATCCAGTCCTGAAGGAATTCACCAGTTACCCACGATCCGTCGGGTATCGGCAGCATCGAATCACCTTTCAGCTGGAATGTTCTGTATTTTCTCTTATCTGAAAGAAAAGGAAGAGTGAACACTGGAAGCTCGCCGATATATTCAGGATCAGCATAACCTGTTGTGTAGCCCGCCTTTGCCTTTTCGGTCACCAGCTCGATATTTTCCCTGTTCCCTGAATCGACGGTTGTTGTAAGCACCCTGAGGTTGCTTCCCTTTATATAAGCATCATATCCCCTCTCCAGCTCTCCGAGCTGGCTTTCCGACAAACTTGTCATATCGATTTTGAGCAGTGTATCGATCGACATGTTGAAGTATCCCGAAAATGAGACAAGAATATCTATTCCGGGCTGGGCCACACCGTTCTCATACCCGCTTAGGGTTGAACGTTTCAGGTTAAGGGCCGCAGCAACATCATCCTGTGTTCTGCCCCTTCTTTTTCTTAAAAATTTTATGTTGGAAGTGAAGTACATATAAAAATATTGATTATATTGTAATCA
>DAIUKI010000229.1:0-4966 GCA_036848255.1 Bacteroidales bacterium
TCAGCATTGACCTTTGATTTCGAAGTATGGTCGGCAGCACAGAAAAGATGGCTCGAGGTGAGCTCAGTCTCAAACTTCGAATCTTTCCAGGCTAACCGCTTGAAATGCCGGTTTAAGGAAAAAGGAGAAAAACAGACCAGGCTTGTTCATACTCTGAACGGAAGTGCCCTTGCCCTGCCAAGGATTGTCGCAGCAATACTTGAGAATAACCAGACCGAAGATGGGATACTGGTGCCTGAAGTGCTTCAGTCTTACACGGGATTTGATAAAATAATGTAAATCCGCCCCCCATCCCATATGAAGGTTTACCCCCACCCCCCTGACTCTTCGGTCAGGACAGGCCTAAAGGGGGCTTATTTCGTACCCCCTAAGGGAGGCAAAGGGGTGATATCAAGGAGTCAGGCTCAAAATTAGATGGACAAAACGAAACAATCATATATCTACGCCATCCTGGCAATCTTCTTCTGGTCGACGATCCCGACCGCCTTCAAGATTTGTCTGAAAGAACTACCTATCCTTCCGATGCTTACAATAGCATCGGCAATATCTGCCGTGGCACTTCTTGTTATAGTTATAGCAGAAAAGAAGACAGGTCGGCTGAAAATCAATTCCGGAAGCGATATTATCAATTCTGCCTTACTGGGACTGTTAAATCCGTTTCTTTATTACCTTATCCTGCTGAAGGCTTATCAGCTTCTCCCAGCACAGGTGGCCCAGCCGCTCAATATGATCTGGCCGATCATCCTGGTTTTTCTTTCAGTGCCAATACTGAAGCAGAAAATCAGCGGCAGGAGCTTTGCAGCCCTCTTCATTTCATTCATCGGGGTTTATATAATCTCTTCCCAGGGAAATCTGTTCAAGCCTGGGCATGCTGATATAAAAGGAGTTTTGCTTGCAACAGGCAGCTCAGTCTTCTGGGCTCTATACTTTATCCTGAATGTCAGGGACAAAAGGGATGAGGCGGTGAAACTTTTTCTGAATTTTTTATTTGGATCTATTTATCTTATTGCAGCAGTGATAATAACAGACAGCTGGCCCGAAGATATCAGCTTTAAGGGATTTGCATCTGCTGTATATATCGGCCTTTTTGAAATGGGGATAACATTCTTCTTCTGGCTCAAAGCCCTTCAGCTGGCGTCTACTACCGATAAAGTGAGCAATCTGGTCTATCTTGCCCCGTTTCTTTCGCTTATCTTTGTGCACTTTATACTTCACGAACCCGTTTTTTATACAACTCCGGCAGGATTATTGCTGATAATCTCAGGAATATTGATCCGGAACCGGAAGCAAAAAAGGGTGTAATCAGCTGCCCTTGCGCTTCACAGAGAGCTGATGTAAATTTTTTAGTATATGAGAAAACTTTTTTTGGCAACAATAATCTTCACATTATTCTTTTCATCCTGTAAAAAAGATCCTGATCCGGTTGAAACCGGACTTACTGACGCCATGGCAAGGGACAGCCTCTATTACCTGATGAGGCAGTGGTACTACTGGTACGACCGGATGCCTGTCGTTAAAAAAGAAGATTACTCAGGTCCCTATGAACTAATGGAGGCAATGGTTTATCCAGAATACGATAAATGGAGCTTTGTTGCAGATTATAATGAATTCATAGCGGAAATGTCCGGAGAATTTGTCGGTCATGGAATTCGTATTGGAGTTGATGATGGTCAAAAGGCGAGGATCGCAATGATTTACAAAAGGTCTCCATTATATCAGTCAGGAGTCCGCAGGGGATGGATAGTCAAGAGCGTAAACGGCTACGATGTTGCGGGGATAATCACCAGGGGCGATGCTGCTGCCTATAATAATGTAATGGGGGCCGGCACGGCAGGAGTCACAAATAGGTTCATTTTTACCAAACCCGATGGAACTGATGTTGAAATAACTTCAGCAAAAAGTTCCTTTGCTGTGAATTCCGTTCTTTTCTTCGACACACTTCATCTTTCATCGGGCATTACCGGCCAGCTTGTCTTCGAGGCATTCATAATACCGTCACCTGCCGAGCTGGATACTGCTTTCAGATTTTTTGAAAAATGCGGAATCAAGGACCTGATCCTCGACATGAGGTACAATTCGGGAGGATATCTTCATGTGGCACAGGGACTGGCTAGTGAAATAGCAGGTCAGGCAGTGTATAACTCCGGTTCGGCCTTTGCAACATTGCAGTTCAATGATAAGAACATGGATGAAAACTATACATACAAATTCTCCGATCCTGATTACAGCCTTTCCTTCAGCAGACTCGTTGTGATCTCCACAAGGATGACAGCCTCGGCAAGCGAAGCAGTTATGAATGGACTTAAGCCCTTTATGGATGTAATCACTATCGGAGATACAACGAACGGGAAGCCCGTTGGAATGAACGGGTGGTCGGTGGGAGAAAAGTACTGGTATTGGCCAATAACTTTCAAAATCATAAACAAGGATAATGAAGGGGATTATTTCGATGGTTTTACCCCGGATAAATCAGTTCCGGACGATATAACCCATGATTTTGATGACAGGAATGAACTTTGCCTGAAGGAGGCCATAAATTATCTCGAGTCCGGAACATTTTCAACAAAGAGGTCAGAGAGGTTTTATCGTTATCCCCAGTATTCCGAAAAACCGGCCTGGAGGAGCAGAGGTATATTGCTGAAATAATCAATCACCTATAATAAAGCAGCTTGAAGAAGAACACAAAAGAGAGGATCATCCTGGGTATTGACCCTGGGACCAGCATAACTGGTTATGGGTTAATTAAAATTTCAGGCCAGAATCCCGAGCTGATTTCAATCGGGTCAATCGACCTTTCGAAAATCGATGATCACTATCTTAAGATCAAGCATATCTTCGACCGAACCATTGGTTTAATAGATGAGTATCATCCTGATGAACTGGCGATTGAAGCTCCCTTTTACGGAAAGAATGTGCAGTCGATGCTAAAGCTTGGCAGGGCACAGGGCGCAGCAATTTCAGCTGCTCTCAGCCGTTCAGTTCCAATATTCGAATATGCCCCCAGGAAAATCAAAATGTCGATTACCGGAAGGGGTGCCGCGTCAAAGGAACAGGTCGCATCAATGCTGATGCGGATACTTAATTTCAACAAAATTGAAATAAAGCTCGATGCAACCGACGGACTCGCAGCAGCTTTGTGCCATTATTACCAGACCAACACTCCGCGTCAGGAGAAAAACTATAACAGTTGGAAGGATTTCATCGGCAAAAATCCAAAAAGGATAAAAAAGCAGTAAGTTGTCAGATAACTGAAAAAGCAAGCGCCACCACGCTTACTTTAGTACCTTCCGATTTAAGGATTTCACCTGCACAAGCTTCAATCGTCGATCCGGTTGTGATAACATCATCGACAAGCAAAACGTGCCGGCCTTTCAGCTTCTCCTCATCCGTGACCAGGAAGATATCCCGGACATTCGTCCATCTGTCATAGCGCGATTTCCGGGTTTGTGTTTTTGTACCGGTTTTCCTGATCAGCAACCCGGTGTCGACAGGTAATCCGGAAACAGCTGAAATGCCCTTCGATATCTCATCACTCTGGTTAAATCCTCTCTGTCGTTTCTTTGAAGGATGCAAAGGCACCGGAATGATCATGTCAATATCATCCAGGAATTTTGAGGACCTGAGCGAGACAGCATATATCCTTCCAAGTTCGGAACCAATATCTGAGGCTCCCTTGTATTTTAGCTGATGAATCATCTTCCTGATCCTGCTGTCCCTGGTGTAGTATGAAAACGCCGCTGCCTTCTCTATCCGGCACCGGCCCCAGAATAATTGTGAAACTGGATTATCAGGTATCAAATGGTAGTTTGTCCTCGGGATCATGACAAAGCACTCTGTACAGATAAGTAATTCATTTCTAACCAGGTGATTGCCGCAACCATAGCAAAGCCTCGGAAACAGGAGACTCATAAAATCATCCCATAAATCGTAAAAGTAACTCATGCAGCGAGCAGAATTATTCTATAAATTTATGAAATGATTCAATAAGAAAAAAGAATCCGGTGCTTTATTGAAGGAGCACCTTCTGACCGATCTTATTTGCTATTTTTGTAAACTCCTCCGGCGTGAATTTCAGCTTTGGATTTTTAAAGTTCAGGTCAGCCATTGTATTCATGGGGACCAGGTGAATATGGACATGAGGCACCTCAAGGCCCAAAACGGCAACTCCAATGCGGGCGCAGGGAATGGCTTTTTCAATTGCCAATGCTACCTTTTTTGAAAACAGAACAAGTCCTGATAACTCATCGTCCTTCAGGTCAAAAATATAATCAGTTTCAGCCTTGGGCACTACAAGCGTATGACCTGGCATCAGTGGATTTATGTCGAGAAAGGCAAAATATCTCTCATCTTCAGCGACCTTGTAGCAGGGTATTTCTCCCTTTATTATCCTCGAAAATATAGTTGCCATTGAGCCTGAATTTATTGAGTTGATATTAACATTATTTCAAAAGTCATTAAACCTGAAGGGACTTTGATCTGAACGGTATCGCCAACTTTCTTACCTATCAGTCCCATTGCAATTGGTGAACTAATGGCAATCTTGCCAAGCTTAAAGTTTGCCTCGCTTTCGGGTACGATCTGATATTCCATAACGCTGTTATTTGCCTTATTCTTGATCTTCACCTTGTTAAGTATCCTGACAGTCGATGTGTCGATCTTTGATTCATCAATTACCCTTGAACGGTTAATAATATCTTCAATCCTTGAAATTTTCATTTCGAGCATACCTTGTGCCTCCTTGGCAGCCGAGTATTCGGCGTTTTCCGTAAGGTCACCTTTGTCTCTGGCATCTGCTATCAGCCTGGATATAGCAGGCCTTTCAACCAAACGAAGCTGATCCAACTCCTCCTTCAGTTTTTGAAGACCATCCACTGTTATATAAATGACATCTGACATTTTCTTCTCTTCTATGTAAAAAAATAGAAGAATTCCGGGGATCCCGGAACTCTTCACTAACAAATATATA
>DAIUKI010000230.1:0-4953 GCA_036848255.1 Bacteroidales bacterium
ACAGCCGGAGTTCTTTCCGAAAGCGGTTCGGGCTGGGTCGGCTGATAGCGAAGGGTTATAAGTATCCCCTCATTCACTATTTTATACATCGTTACATTTGAAACCCTTACATCTTCAACGACTCCTCCCCTTCCCCTCATTGTTTTTATCCTTATACCAATGTCTGTTCCCTCGAAGACACAGTTTGAAATGGATATTCTCCTGACACCGCCGCTCATTTCACTTCCGATCACCACACCCCCGTGGCCCTCAAGCATGGTGCAGTTTGTAATTGTTATGTTTTCGGTTGGCATTGCAGCTTCACGTCCGTCCTCATCGCGCCCCGATTTTATGACAATACAGTCGTCACCCACTGTGATATGGCAATCTGAAATGTGCACGTTCCTGCAGGATGAGGGATCTATTCCGTCGGTGTTTGGTGAATTGCCCGGATTTTCAATAGTGATCCCCGTTATTGTAATATTTTCTGAGAAAGCAGGCATAATCGTCCAGAATGGCGGATTTGAAAAACTTACCCCTTCGATCAGAACATTTTTACATTCATAGGCGGTTATCATAGGGGGTCTCAGAAAGTCGCCCTTACCTTTTATATACTGATTCCATGATAACAGGGTTTCGTTTTCCCTCCTGAATATCTCCTGCCATTTGCTGTTAATAGTTTGGTTTGAAGTGACACTTCTCATGAAATCCCACCATTTTTTACCCTGTCCCTCAAAATGTCCGTCGCCCCTGATGGAAATATTCTCACACTGATAGGCATAAACCTGTGATTTAAAATTCCTGACCCGGACATCTTCCCATCTCGACGGGACCATTGGCAGATAATCATCGAAATCGTCTGAAAACATTACAACGGATCCCGCATCAAGGTAAATGGTTATATTGCTTTTCATTACTATGGGCCCTGTATAAAAAGTACCCGCAGGGAAAAATAGGGTTCCCCCGCCTGAAGCAGAAAGACTGTCAATCAGACCGTTAATAATGTCAGTGCATTTTATTTTTCCTGATGGATCGGCTCCATGAGCAGCAATACTTGTCCAAACCGGCTGAGAATTCAGAAGGAAAGGGAATATGACCAGAAGTGATAATAAGAGAGTTCTTTTCATGACACGGCCTTTTTAGTCATAAACATGATCTAAATTATAACTTACCTGTCATTAACATGTAGTACAAATCATCAGTTTTAGGTGGATAAATTGATCGAATTGGCCCGATTATGCTAAATTTGATATTACAATCCCATATAATGAACATAATCCTGAGAATTATACATGTAATAATTCTTGCTTTCCTTCCGCTTTCGACCCCAGGACAGAATATCTTCAGATTCGACCATATAGGATCCGAAGACGGGCTTTCCCAGAATACAGCATTCAGCATTCTTTTTGACAGCAAGGGATTTATGTGGGTCGGAACTTATAACGGCCTGAACAGGTACGATGGGTATGAATTCAAGATTTTCAAAAGCAGTCCGGTCAATCCGTCAAGCTTCACAAACAACAGGGTTATAAAACTGTGGGAAGATAATCGCGGCTTTATCTGGCTTGAGACATATGACGGTTATTACCATTTCTTCAATCCGGTAACCGAGGTGTTTCAATCAATACCCCTTTACGAGGGATCAGATGTTCATAATGGTGCGATGAGGTTTTTTCATCAATACTCAGATGACATAATAATTCTTGGGTCCTCGGAATCTGGCTTGTATTTCCTCAAATACAATGACCCCGGGAAAGAGTATAAGATCATGCAATTCACATCAACAGGAAATAATCCGATTGCAGATAACCGGATAAAATTCATACACAGGGATTCCGGCAATAATGTCTGGATAGGTACACAGAAAGGTATGAGCTTTATTTCCGTAAATACTGTCAGTAAATCCGATCCGGAAATAATCCGAAAGTACGGGGACCTCTCATTTACATCAGTCTGCGAAACAGCCGGTGAGATCTGGTTCGGAACGGAAGATAGCGGGATATTTGCATTTGATAAGCTTACCGGCGAAACAGGGAAGATCACCGTTAAGACAAATCCCGGATTCAGATCCGACAGGATCACCCATCTTTTCCATGCCCGGACAGGCGCTCTAATCGCCGGATTCAGGAACAACGGTGTGATGATCACCCGTAATTCGGGAAAAGATTGGCAGGAAATCCGGTTTCATTCGAAGAACATTGATAAAATTTATGAGGACAGGCAAAATCAGCTCTGGCTTACCGCTATTGAGTTCGGTGTGACACGACTTGATCTGCAAAGCCTCGATTCAAGATATTATATTCTAACACCAGATGATAAAAAATCACTTACGGACCTTGAAAGACCGCAATTTTTTGAAGACTCCAATGATAACCTGTGGCTGGGACTTCATGGGAACGGACTGGGGTTTTATGACGAAGTCACGGATAATTTCAAATTCTATAAAAACAACCCTCAGGATCCCAATACAATTTCCTCAAATTTTGTGCACTGCATCACTGAGGACAAATCAGGGCAGCTCTGGATCGGAACAGGGCAGGTACTTGGAGGAGTTGAAAAGGTAATTCCCGAAAACAGGGCATTTGAGCATTTTCAGCTTGAAAAGGAGCCTTCGGATGTCCTTGATAATGTATCCAGGGCTATCCTTGAAGATCAGAATGGTTATCTGTGGGTTGCAACAAAAGCAGGAAAGATACATCTGTTCGACAGTACACTTTCACAGAAAAAGGTTTTTAATTCACTCCCCGGGTTAGGTCATGAGTCAAACAGGAACATAACTTATACACTTTTCAATGATTCCGGGGGATATTTATGGATCGGGTCAAAAGGTTATGGTCTTAGTGTTTCAACAAAACCACTCAGCAAGCTGTCCCCTGATTATGGTGATATAAAATTCAGGAGATATACATATTCGGCAGACGACACCACAACAATCGGAAATAACAATATTTATTCAGTCTGCGAGGATGGTATGAACAATATCTGGGTTGGAACATATGGCAATGGACTGAGCCTTTCCCTTAATACGGGCAGCAATGACCGTAAGTTCCTTCGAATCAACCAGGGAAACAGCAATCTTTCAAGCGACCTTATCAGGCACCTGCTTGTTGACTCATCAGGCAACCTTTGGGTCGCGACAACATTCGGACTTAACCTCCTTGAAAAGAAAGACATAGAATCGGGTAACTACAGGTTTAAAGTTTTCCTGACAAATCCCGTGGATGATAAAAGCCTTATTTACAACGATATAATACACATCTTTGAAGACTCGAAACAACGGATCTGGCTCGGAACATTCGGAGGGGGTATCGACCTTATTGAAGCTTATGAAGGCGATAAAGCAACTTTCAGGCATTATTTATCTGAGGCTGGGACAGGATATGGAATAGTATACGGTATACTTGAAGACATGTCGGGAAAGATATGGTTCAGTACCGAAAACGGACTTGTACACCTTGATCCGGAATCTTCCGGCATGGAAATCTATAATAACTTCAACGGGCTTGGATTTAACAGTTTTTCAGAGAATACCTGTTTCAGGAAAAAGAATGGAACAATGGTTTTCGGAGGGTATCTCGGATTTGAACTTGTTCATCCCGGAAAACTTGCGCGGAAACTGAACATCTCAGGTATCGAACTTACCAGATTCCTGCTTTTCAATAAAGAGGTTACCACTGTACAGGAGGATTCCCCGTTGAAAAAAAGCATCTCATTCTCCGATGAACTGAAGCTCAGTCACGATCAATCAAGCTTCAGCATTGACTTCTCGGCTCTTGATTTCATCGATCCCCAGAAGGTCAGGTACACATATATACTCGACAATTTTGAGACCAACTGGAATAATATCGGTAACCAGCACAGGGCAACTTATACAAACCTTTCACCCGGGAAATATACTTTCAGGGTTAAGTCAATTATGAATGAGGGAAGATCAGCTTCACCTGAGAGAATTCTTAATATCCGCATATCGCCTCCATGGTGGGAAACACCGCTTGCCTGGTTTTTTTACACCCTTATGATTATGGCTGTCTCCTTACTGATATATAAGGCTATAACCAGAATAAACAGGTATAAGAACGACCTGGCAATTGAAAAGAAGGTAAATGAGCTTAAGCTTCAGTTTTATACAAATATTTCGCATGAAGTTAGAACTCCGCTGACGCTTATAATTGGTCCTCTGGAGGACATGATGGCTGAAAAAAACCTTCAGGCCGGCAAAAAGCTCCAGATGGGGATAATGCTTAAAAATGCAAGAAGGATGCTTCATCTCACAAACCAGCTGCTCGATTTCAGGAAGATCCAGAACAATAAGATGGTCCTTAAGATCAGGGAGATAAATATTGTTGCCTTTACAAGAGAAATATTCGAAAGTTTCGTTCCGCTTGCAGTTCATAAAGGGATAAACTTTACCCTGAATTCAGATTTTGATTCATTAAGTTTATTTGCAGATCCCGGCAAGCTCGACATAATAATCTACAATATTATTTCGAATGCGATAAAGTTCACAAGCACGGGAAAGAGTGTCTCAGTAAGAATTACAGAATCTGAAAAAACCAATTCCATTGAAATTTCAGTAACCGACGAGGGACCCGGCATTCCGCAAAAGAGCCTTTCCGACATTTTTACCCGATACACCATACTGAGTAACCGGGATCTGGCAGGAACAGGGATAGGGTTATCGCTTTCATACGAACTTGCCAGGCTGCACTGTGGCGACATTCTTATCTCATCTACCGTCGGCAGGGGAAGTACATTTACTATCATACTTCTGAAAGGTAATGATCACTTTCTTAATGCACCCGGAATTGATATGGATGAAATTACCTCCCTGGTTACTGATTATACGCACCCAGGGGTTCTGGACGAGAATTCAGGTGACGTCAAGCGGATAAGGATCTCTGATCCGACCGACAGGCACCTTATGCTTGTTGTGGAAGACAATAATGAGATACTGGAATACATTTGCCAGTCGCT
>DAIUKI010000231.1:0-4922 GCA_036848255.1 Bacteroidales bacterium
TTCATTCTGGGGATTTTTAAGACAACCTCTGATTTTATTTTACATTTCAACAGGTTTCAAAAGTAATATTTTATGGAAAATGAGCCATTATATTGTTTTTTAATCTTTTTTTAATACCTTTCCATTGTGAAATGATTCATGTTATTTAACCTTAAATCCTTTATTAACCTAACCTGCCTGCCAATGAAATATCCCTAGCTCTATCGGGCTTGGATTGTTCAAGCCCTAATTTCGTTATGGCTATTGCCTTATAGCCTCAATTTTTTTATAACCTAAATACTAATCTTTATGACAAAAAAACTTGCATTTTTTGCCTTAATCATGTTTAACCTGAAAAGGTCTAAACCTGTTTTGAGACTTACAACTTTGCTTTTGCTGATTGGGACGACTGTCCTGCTCTCTTCTGCGATAATGGCTGATGATCAGCAAAAAGCTGTAACTGGTCGTATTACGGATGCTAACGGACTAGCCCTGCCTGGGGTAAATATTCTTGAAAAAGGAACAGTAAATGGCGTAATGGCCGATGTTGACGGAAAATTTAATCTTAATGTTGCCTCCGCTAACTCAGTTCTTGTGTTTTCTTTTATCGGATTTGTATCACAGGAAGTAACTGTTGGAACACAGACAACTATTAATATCACGCTCGTTGAGAGCGCTACAGCTTTGGATGAAATAGTGGTTGTTGGATACGGAACCCAGCAAAAGAGGGCAATATCGGGTTCGGTTACAAATGTTACTGAAAAAAGCTTTAATGCCGGTATTACAAGAACCGCTGCTGATTTTATTCAGGGTAAAGTTGCCGGATTAACCATTACAACTTCAACCGGTGATGTTACTGCGGAACAATCCATGAGGTTAAGAGGTACTTCATCATTAACGGGAAGCAGTGAGCCATTTGTTGTTATAGACGGTGTCCCGGGACTGAGCCTGAATTCAGTTGCTCCACAGGATATTGAATCGATCAGTGTTTTGAAGGATGCTTCTGCTGCAGCCATCTATGGTTCACGTTCAGCCAGTGGGGTAATCCTGATCACGACCAAAAAGGGAATGCAGAACAGAACAACAGTTGATTATAATGTGTATGGTGCTATTGACATTGTAAGCAACCTGCCTGATGTACTGACAGCTGCTGAATACAAGAAATATGCAGCTGATAACAGTATTGATATCAGTGTATTTGATAAGGGAGCCAATACCAGTTGGTTTGATGAAATCACCAGAACAGGAGTCAGCCAGAACCACGATTTATCAGTCTCAGGTGCTGGCACTAATAACAGTTACAGGGTCTCTGTTTCTTATCTCGATCAGCAGGGTGTTGTGATGGACAATTACCAGAAACGGCTTAATACAAGGTTTTCAGTCACTCAAAAAGCTTTGAAAGACCGGTTGGACCTGACTCTGTCGGGTGGTCTCAACCAGAGGGATTATCAGGCTACCGCAACAGGGAACTTCGTTCTTGCCTATAATGTGGTGCCTACAATTCCGGTAAAAAATGAAGACGGCACATGGTGGGATTCAGATGAATATGACCAGGGTAATCCGGTCAGGAATATGACATACAATTTTGCCCCCAGGAAAACCGGACTTATGTATGTCAACGGAAAAGCAAACCTGAAAATTTTTGAAGGGTTTACGGCAGGTATCAATTTCTACAGGGAACGTGAATCGCGCGATTATGGCAATTACACTGATTCCCGGACCCGTTATGGAAGAGCATCAAATGGAACAGCATCACGCGAATCCAGAACATATGACAAAAACCTTCTTGAAACAACACTTAATTATGCAAAAAGGTTTGGTAGTCATGATGTAAACCTGCTTGGAGGATATTCTTATGAAGATACTCATTATCAGCAAGCTTTTGCACAAAACCGGTATTTTGTTACCAACCTGTTTAGCTTTAACAATCTAAGCGCAGGGGAACAACTGCTGAATGGTGACGTATCCTCAAGTGCGGACATGAGTAAATTAATCTCCTTTTTTGGAAGAGTAAATTATTCATATGCTGATCGGTATATACTTTCTGCCACTTTGCGCCGTGATGGATCATCAAAATTTGGCCCCAATAATAAATGGGGTACATTCCCGTCAGTATCGGCTGCCTGGAGATTGATTGATGAACCCTTTATGGAATCGATTACCGGTGTGGTGGATGAATTGAAACTGCGTGTCGGTTATGGCGTCTCGGGAAACCAGAGCGGCTTGTCGCCGTACCAGTCATTGTCACTGTACGGTTCCTCTGGATTATATTACGATAACGGATCATGGCACACAGCTTATGGGGTAAGCCAGAACCCGAATCCGAACCTGAAATGGGAATCGACATCAATGTTCAATGTAGGACTCGATTTCAGCGTTTTCGATGCCAGAATTAACGGAACAATTGAATATTACAATAAAGTTACAGACGACCTTCTGTATAATTATTCGGTACCCGTCCCACCTTATATGTACTCAACTATGATGGCAAATGTCGGATCAATGGAAAACAAGGGGATTGAACTTTCACTGACAGGAGATGTCATCCGGAAAACAAATTTAAGATGGACCATATCGGTGAATGCCGCCCATAACGAAAATAAGATCATTTCGCTTTCAAACGAGGAGTTTACTACCAATGTAATAAAAACAGGAAGCGCATGGGTAAGAGGAGGTTCAACAAATACAACACATATTATTCAGGAAGGATATCAGGTAGGTCAGTTTTTTGGACCGGAATGCCTTGGAATCGATGACGCCGGACAGTATATCATAAACGACATGATAGACGGAATTGCAGGTTTTACGGTTGCTGACTATACGTACATCGGTAAAGCGCAGCCCAAGCTTACCTATGGAATCAGTAATAACATCTCCTATAAGAATCTCGAGCTATCCTTTTTTATCCGTGGTGTCTTTGGAAATGATGTATTGAATTTTTCAAAAATGTCGTATGCCAACTTACAGTGGCTTCCCGGTGCAAATGTTTTAAAATCAGCTTTAACCATGGGATTGAAACAGAGTCCGTACTATAACAGCTTTTACATTGAGGATGGATCCTTTGCAAGACTTGATAATTTAACCCTTGCTTACTCAATCCTTCCAAAAGATATGCTGGGAATAAGCAGGATCAGAGTATATGCCACGACTCATAATCTCCTCACCCTGACCAAATACAAGGGAGTTGATCCTGAAGTGCCAATGTCCGGACTCGATCCCGGAATAGAGGGAAGGGAATATTATCCTAAAACACGGACATATATGTTGGGCATAAACGTAACTTTTTAACTTTAAAATTGAATCAATATGAAAAAGTTAACACTATACTTTGCATTGGTAATGCTTATGGGATTATTTACTGTTGGTTGTACAGATCTGGAAGAAGAGGTATATTCTCAGCTGCCGATGGATTCATATGGTACAACGCCATCAGAGATTAATTCATTAATTGCTCCGATTTACACCCGTCTGAGGGATTTTAACTGCGTAGGCAGTCCTGCTCCCAAAGAGAATTGCACCGACATGTCAGTCACTCCGACGAGAAGAGGCGGCGACTGGTGGGATGGAGGTGCATATAAAGAGATGACATTGGGTATGTGGAGGCCACAGACCAGCGCTGCCATCAACATTTATAATACAAGCTATTCCCGTATAACTAACTTCAACCAGATCATTTATCTGATTGAAAACAGTCCGGCTATAAGCGATAAAGTACCATACCTGTGCCAGGTCAGAGCTGCAAGGGCTCAGAGGTATATAGAGCTGATCGACCTCTATGGGAATGTGCCGCTTGTGACTGATTTTACTGATCTGACCAAACCCAGCACAACGTCGCGTGCAGAGGTTTATACATGGGTTTTATCTGAACTAAACGATATCAAGGACCTTATCAGATCAGATGTAACAGCTTCAAGTTATGGGAAGTTTACGAAGGGTTCAGTGTACTTTATGCTTGCCAAGATGTACCTTAACGCACTGGTATGGAATCCGGCAGGTGGTCCGAAATGGCAGGAGTGTATGGATGCCTGTGATGTTATTATGGGCCTTCCTTATACTCTGGAAGTTAATTGGAAAGATCAGTTCAGTGCCAATAATGAGAATTCCAAAGAAGCGATTTTAGTAGCTGTAAACAGTATTTCCAGTTCATTTCCCGCCCGCGGTTATACTCTTCACTATCTGGATCCTAAAGCTTTGGGACTTCCGGGAAGTGCAAATAATGGGATGTGTGCCATGACTGATTATGTTAAATCATTCGACCCGGATGATAAACGTTATCTGGGGAGTTTTCTTATCGGACCGATGTTAGATCCTGCAACCGGCCTGGTTATCACTACTGCCCACGGGCGACCGCTTAACCATACCGTTGATATTACAATAAAGTACGCTATAGATGCAGATGGATGGGGACAGGTTGAACAGGAAGATGGAGCACGATGCAATAAGTGGGAGTATAAGAAAGGCGCTACCGCAATGGAAAATGATTGTGCCATATACAGACTTGCAGATGTCTATCTTATGAAAGCCGAATGTCTTGTAAGGCTCGAAACAGATAATACTGAAGCAACAAGGCTTGTCAATGAGCTCAGAAAAAGAGCTTTCACCGATCCCGCTAAACTGAAAACCAGTGTTACCCTTGATGATATAAGATTGGAACGCAGGTTTGAACTGGCATGGGAAAACTGGGGAAGACAGGATATGATCAGATTTGGCACATTTTTAAATCCGATTCCCGGCTGGAGGCCCCTTGCTCTACCTGAGTTTCGCTTATTATTTCCTATTCCACAAACTGCTATTGACGCAAATCCGAACCTGACACAGAATCCTGGTTATTAAAAAAGGTTAAAACTGTCTCCGGATAGTTGCTTTTACTAAAATGTGTTTAAATTTGAGAGGGTGTTTTCAGGACACCCTCTCAAATCTTTTAATGGTAACCTGCTAACAGC
>DAIUKI010000232.1:0-4917 GCA_036848255.1 Bacteroidales bacterium
TCACTCTTGCAAGCAGTTCCCTGAATTCAAAAGGTTTGACGAGGTAATCATTGGCCCCGGCATCAAAGCCGGCCAGCTTGTCATCAGTGGTTCCCAGGGCAGTAAGCATAAGAACAGGGATATTCGGAAAGTCAGTTTTTAATCTTTTGCATAACTTCAGTCCTCCAATACCGGGAATAATAATATCGAGAATGAAAAGATTATATCTATACTGACGTGCCAGTTTTTCTGCAAACTCGCTATCGTACGCCAGATCGGCCTCATACTGGCTCTCTTCGAGACCTTTTTTTAGAAACGAAGCTACCTTTGGTTCATCTTCAACAATAAGTATCTTCATATATTCCGATTACAGTTTTACCATAATTAAACAACACCAGGCAAAAATACGAATACTTGAAGACAAGAAAAAATATCAGGACTTTATTGGACTTATCCTTAAATATTCTGAACTCCAAAAATGTTTAGTAGGAGAATTTTAAGGTCTCCGGGGAAATGAAAATTATGACATATT
Organism: Bacteroidales bacterium; assembly: GCA_036848255.1. Lineage (GTDB taxonomy): Bacteria > Bacteroidota > Bacteroidia > Bacteroidales > VadinHA17 > LD21. Next base: position 512 of record DAIUKI010000232.1, read on the forward strand.
GCAAATATCTAAAAAAAATGTTTACATTTGGTGTTAGTTTTCTACCTTATCTAACCTAAATCTCTTCACCATGAAAAAAATCAATTCCACCTGAGTGCTTTCCGGAGACTATATTCTCCACATGTCTAATCCTGTAATCTACTGATCATAAATTGAAATATCAGAAAGGTTCTGCTTGTATTTTTATTTTTATTTAAACCTTAATTAACTAAACGTATGACAAAAAAACTTGCACTATTTGTTTCGTTTCCAAAGATCCTGAAAAGAATCAGGCTGGGCATGAAACTAATAACGATGCTTTTTCTAATCGGGACAATCCAGTTATCTGCCGCCGGCAGCGGGATCGCCTCGTCGGACGACCCGCAGAGAATAACTGTTACGGGTCGCGTGACTGATGTAACGGGAAGTGGTATTCCCGGAGTAAACGTAGTTGAAAAGGGAACTGTAAACGGAGTATTGACAAATGCTGAAGGGGGTTTTTCCATAGCAGTTGCTTCTTCAACTTCGGCTCTTACCTTCTCCTTCGTTGGCTATACGACTCAGGAAGTTGTTGTCGGGAATCAGACAACAGTTAACCTCGTACTCGCTGAAAATGTATCTACCCTTGACGAGATTGTAGTTGTAGGTTATACAACCCAGGTAAGGAAAAACCTTTCGGGCTCTATTTCCACTGTACAGAACGAAGCGCTACAGGTTGCAGTACCTGCTCCTTCAGTGATGTCACGTCTTCAGGGCCAGGCATCAGGAGTAACAGTGAGTTCTTCCAACAGACCAGGCGGAGATGCTATTATCCGGATCCGCGGTGTCGGTACAATAAACGACTCAGAGCCATTGTACGTGATTGATGGCGTACCTACAGGTTCAGGGAACAATATTAGTTCAAACGACATTGAATCGATATCGATCCTTAAGGATGCTGCCTCGGCTGCCATTTACGGAGCAAGGGGTGCAAACGGTGTTATAATCATCACCACAAAGCGCGGCCGTGCAGGTCAGGAAGCCAATATCGACTTCAATTTCAGAACCGGGATGCACATGAGCGCCAACCAGTATGACCTACTTAATACAAATGAATATGCTGAAGCTGTATGGCTCTCTTATCAGAACAGGGGAGTCGCTCCAAACCATGCTCAGTACGGAACAGGAGCATCACCGGTAATACCTGATTATATACTGCCATCAGGAAAGAATGAGGGTGATCCTGCTGTAAGCCCGTCACTTTACAATTATCCCGACTATCAGATCTATAAAGCAAATAAGGAAGGGACAAACTGGTACGATGAGATCTATCAGAAAGGTGTTACCCAGGAATATGACCTCTCTGTAAGAGGGGGTGGAAACAGATCAACCTATGCTTTCTCAGGTAATTATCTGAATGAAAATGGCTTGCTGATCCACACGAATTTCAAGAGATACACTTTCCGGGTCAATTCGGACGTCCAGGTCAATAACTGGTTTAAAGCTGGTCAGTCGTTGCAGGCTATTTATATAAATGAGCATGGCAACCTTTCGCAGAATGGCGAAGGTGCTCCAATTTCAAATGCATACCGTGCCCAACCTATTGCTCCTGTTTACGATATCCAGGGTAATTTTGCAGGATCAAGAGCCCCTGAAATGGGGAACTTCGGTAATCCGGTCGCCGACCTTTACCGGGCAAGAAATAATACAGGCCAGTGGGGAAGAGCGCTTGGTAACTTCTTTGGTGAGGTTACAATACTGAAAGGACTTACCGCAAAGAGTCTGTTCGGATTCAACTTCGGGCAGTGGAACTACAAAGGTTATACGATTCCGAATTATGAACATTCAGAACCCAACAAGGTTAACGGCCACAATGTAAGTTCAAATTTCGGCCTTCAATGGAACTGGACAAATACACTGAACTATATCACTACAATTGCAACTGATCATAAAATCAATGTAGTTCTTGGTACTGAAGCGATTGAAAATACTTACGAAGAAACCGGAGCAAGCAGGAGCCAGTATTTTTCAGAGGATCCTGAATACATGTGGCTCAATTCCGGTGAAATCAATAAGGACAATAACGGATCGGGTTCGGCGTGGTCACTCTTTTCATTATTCGGCCGTGTAAACTATGACTACAAGGGCAAATATCTTCTTGAAGGTACAATCAGGCGTGACGGTTCATCAAGGTTTGGAACAAACAACCGTTATGGAATATTCCCCGCTGCTTCAATAGGATGGACACTCTCGGAAGAGAGTTTTATGGAGAGTTCAAGCGGATGGCTTAACTTCCTGAAATTAAGAGCAGGATGGGGTATGTCGGGAAACGACAGGATTGGTAACTACAACTCCTATACCACTTATGCATCAAACAATTATACTGCCGCTTACGCACTCGATGGCTCAAACACCTCAGCCGTGACCGGTTTCCAGCCTTCAGTTCTCGGCAACCCTGATGTAACATGGGAAACGACAACTACAATGAACGTTGGGGTTGATGCAATGCTTATCAACAACAATATGACATTTGCTTTTGACCTGTGGCAGAGGAATACAAGCGACATGCTCTTCCAGCAGCCTATTCCGAACGTTGTGGGTCTTGCTTCACCGCCTTATGTGAACATTGCTGAAATGCAGAACAGAGGTTTTGACCTTGAACTTGGTTACAGGAATACTGCTATGGAAGGCAAATTCAGGTATAATCTGAAATTGACTCTCTCACGCTATACAAACGAGGTCACGAAGATTGCCCCGGGAGTTCCATATATAGGAGGGACCTCGGAACGCCAGGTGGAATACTCACGTGCATATGTAGGAACAGCATTTCCGGAATTCTACGGATTTGAAGTCGAAGGTATTTTCCAGACAGCTGCTGAAGCCTCTGCACATCCTGCATTTGGAAACACAACCTACAATGTTCCGGGACATTTTAAATACAAAAACCAGCTTACAATCGACTCCGACGGAGATGGAGTGATGGATGAAAGTGATGATGTTATAACACCTGACGACATGACATTCATTGGCAACCCGCATCCTGATTTTACCGGCGGACTGAACATTGACCTCGGTTATGGCAGTTTCGACCTGAACATGTTCTTCTATGGGAGCTATGGCAATGATATCATTAACTATGTTACCAGGTGGATAGATTATGGTCAGTTCAACGGCGGATTAAGCAAGAATGCTCTTTATAAAACATGGGGAAGTCCATATCTTGATAATGATGCAGATGCAACTCTTCCTATGCTAGACCAGAATTCCAATTCACAGAATTCCAACTCAGCTTTTGTTGAGGATGGTTCATTCCTGAGATTCAAGACACTCAGACTTGGATACACGCTTCCGAAAGGATTGCTGAGCAAGGTTCAGGTAAAGAATGTTAACGTTTATGTGATGCTGACGAATCTCTTTACACTTACCAAGTACAGCGGACTTGATCCTGAACTTTACAGGGACGGCACCGGGATGGGTCTGGATAACGGCTCATGGCCTACATCCAAACAGATTATGTTCGGGATTAGCCTTGGTTTATAATGAATAGTAATTATAACTTAAACACTGGAACAATATGAAAAAACTATCAATTATACTGGCTTCATTTCTACTTGTGGCCATGTTCTTTTCTTGCTCGGAAGAATTCCTGACAAAGAATCCTCAGGCTTCAACATCTGAGAATGTCTTTTATTCCGAGAAAGGTATTGATGCGCTGCTTACCGGAACATATGGGATGGTAAAGGGAAGCGCTCTCTGGACAGTTTCCTGGGGTGCATCCATTACAAACTGGACATACGGATCAGCTGCATCAGACGATGCCTACAAAGGTTCGGAGATAACCGACCAGGTTCCTGTCAATGAGATAGAACGCTGGGAAGTTGTCACAACAAATGGTTACCCTGCCGATAAGTGGAGACTCTGCTTAGGCATGGGAGTTGACCGTGCAAATAAAACACTGAGGGTAATTCAGAAGACCCTCGATGACGGTATTATTACGGAAGCAGTTGCTGACAGATTCAGGTCCGAAGTAAGATTCCTCAGAGGTATCTTCTACTTTGAAGCATGGCTCGTATTCGGTGATTATATTCCTATAATAGATGAAACAGTAGCAGATCCTGCTTTGATTTCAAATGAAAATGCCGCTGATGCTGTTCTGAACTTTATTGTCGCTGACATGGCGTATGCCGCCGGGATTCTTCCTGCCACCCAGGCACAGCCGGGCCGTCCGACAAAGTGGGCCGCAATGGCCGTTGCTGCAAGGGCTTACCTTCAGGAGCTTAAATATACCGAGGCAAAACCGCTTCTGGATAATATTATCAATAGCGGACAGTTCTCGTTAATGCCCAACTTCATTGATAACTATAATATTGCGACCGAAAATAACGAGGAGTCCATCTTCGAGATCCAGGCAAACGTCAATGACATTAACGAATCACTTAATGCTGAGA
>DAIUKI010000233.1:0-4905 GCA_036848255.1 Bacteroidales bacterium
AGAAAGCATCTGAAAAAGATCCTATTGAATCATTAAGATACGAATAAAATATTAAAAATGAAGAAGTTATTATTATTGACAACGATAAGTCTGCTGCTGTTCCCATTTCAGGATTCTTTTTCGCAGGAATTAAAACGACTTACACTGGATGAAGTGTTGAGATTGGCCGAGGAAAATTCACCCTCCGCTCTTATGGCAAAGAACAGGTTCCGTGCAAGTTACTGGCAGTACCGTACTTTCAAGGCTGAATACAGGCCCTCCCTGACTCTTACCGGAACAACCCCGTATTACAGCACGGCGTTTGAAAGAGTATGGAACTCACAGGACAGCAAATGGGATTATAAATCAACAAACGTCCTTCGTAACCTGGGATCACTGTCACTTTCACAGAATATTGGTTTTACAGGTGGAACGATTTCCCTGAATTCTGATCTGACACTTGAAAATGATTTTGAAAGGGATACCCGAAATTATATTACGGTCCCCGTTAGTATTGGACTTGTTCAGCCTTTATTAAGGTATAACTCACTGAAATGGCAGAAAAAAACTGAGCCGCTTAAATATTCAGCTGCCAAGCAGACTTTCCTTTCAAGCATAGAGAATGTTCATACCCAGGCTGTTCAGACCTTCTTCTCACTTGCCCTCGCACAGAGCAACAAGCAGATTGCCGAGATGAACTTTGCAAACGCTGATACGCTTTATAAGATTGCACAGGGGAGGTTCCAGCTTGGCACTATTGCTGAAAACGAACTGCTGGAGCTTCAGCTTTCGTGGCTGAACACTGAAACCACCAGGAAAGAGGCCGAGATGAACCTGCGCGACAGGGAGATCCGCCTGAAATCATTTCTCGGATTCAACGAAAATGTAAAGCTTGAGCTTATACTACCCACAGAAATTCCTGCATTGCAGGTGGATCCGGCGGAGGTCCTTGAGCTTGCAAAAGCCAATAATCCTACAATACTAACCCAGCAGCTTAATGTTCTGACCGCTCAGAGCAGCCTGGCCCAGGCAAAAGCTGAAAAGGGACTTAATGCAAACCTCCTGGCATCTTTTGGTACAAGGGACCAGGATTCCGATTTTGATCTTGCTTATGCCAACTCGAACCAGCAGCAGAATATAAGGCTGGGGATTACTATGCCGATCCTTGACTGGGGCCTTGGCCGGGGAAGATACAAAATGGCCCAGTCAAACCTTGAGCTTGCCCAGGTAACGTCCGATCAGGCCCTTGTTGACTTTGAGCAGAACCTTATACTCGATGCTGAGCAGTTCAACCTTCAGAAGGCCCAGGTTGCAGTTGCAGCTAAATCAGATACTGTGGCTATGAGAATGTATGAGGTTACAAAGCAGAGGTTCCTCATCGGGAAAATTGCAATCCTTGAGCTGAACAACGCCGATACGAAGAAGGACCAGAACAGGAGACAATATATCCAGGCTTTGCAGAACTACTGGAGCTACTTTTACAATATCCGTAACCTTGCCCTCTTTGATTTCGTTAACAGGAAGCCTCTTGAGACGGAATTCGAGAAACTGCTTGAATAAAAAGGATGAGATCCCTCATCACGCACTGCGTGATTCGGGATGTTGTATGGATTTGGGAGTGAAGAAAGGGCGTTTCAGTTTTTGAAACGCCCTTTCTTCACTCCCTCCAAATATAATAAATAGGAGTCATTCTGAGCGAATCCACCTCCCGATAGCCATCGGGAGGGTGGAGAAGCGAAGAATCCCCATCCACATATCCCGTATTAACCGGATGTGTGTTTTTTATAAATGTTTTTTGCAAAAAATTAATATCTTTGCGCCTCATTAAAGAATATTCAGAAAAAATCACGATAATCCAAAAAGAGAGAAATGCAAAACAAAGCAGCTATTATCATTCTGGCAATTGCTCTGCTGCTGGTTTCAATTTACCAGCTTTCGTTTACCGGAGCAACATTTAAGGTCAGGAAAGATGCACGTGAATACGCAAAAGGTGACCTGGTAAAACAGCGCAAGTATACTGATTCAATCGCGTCATTGCCCAAGGAAAAATGGAGTTATTTGGGTTATACATTCAAGGAGGTCCAGAAAAAGGAGATTAATCTCGGCCTTGACCTTAAAGGCGGAATGAACGTAATTCTTGAGGTATCTGTTGAAGATATTCTGAAAGCTCTTTCAAACTACAATCCCGACAAGACATTCACCGAAGCATTGGCCCGCGCAAAGACCCGGTATCAGACCCAGGCCGGTACCGATTATCTTACCCTTTTCGGAAGAGCTTTCCAGGAAATCGACCCCAATGCAAAGATGGCTGCTATTTTCGGTACCGTTGAACTCAGGGACAGGATCAATTTCAATTCCTCAAACGATGATGTGCTGAAGGTTCTTGACGAAGAAGTTGAAGGCGCCATTGCAAACGCGTTTAACATTCTCAGGACAAGGATCGACCGTTTCGGGGTTGTTCAGCCAAATATTACTCAGCTCACCACCAGGGGACGAATTCTTGTTGAGCTTCCGGGAATGGACGATCCCCAGAGGGTCAGGGAACTGCTTCAGGGAACCGCCAACCTTGAATTCTGGGAAACTTACGAGAACAGTGAGGTCATCAGTTACCTGATCCAGGCAAACAACCTGCTGAGGGATATTAATGCAAACACAATACAAACAGACACCCTGAAGCCAACTTCCGAAGGGATCGCTGTTCCTGCTGATACCACCAGAACCGGACAGTCGCTTGAGGATCTTATAAGTCAGGATTCCTCACAGGCTGAAGCAGGAACCCGCGAGGATTTCAACCTTCAGAATCCGCTGTTCGGACTTCTTAACCCACGGGTGGACGAACAGGGTCAACCATTGCAGTCAAGCATGGTCGGGCTTGCCGCAGGCATCGACACCGCACAGGTAAACACCTATCTGGGAATGAACCAGATAAAGTCGCTTTTCCCTCGTGATTTGAGATTCCGCTGGAGCCAGAATCCACACAAATATGATCCTACTAAATCTCTTTACGAACTGCATGCCATTAAAATCACAACACGCGATGGAAGAGCCCCTCTTTCAGGTGATGTCATAACTGGAGCAAGACCCTCATCCGGTGTTACCGGTTCTGAGGTCAAGGTTGATTTTTCAATGAACGCTGAAGGAGCAAAGACATGGGCGCGGATGACCCGTGAGAATGTCGATCGCTGTATAGCACTTGTACTCGATGGTTACGTTCGGTCATATCCAAGAGTCGTAGGTGAGATAACTGGCGGAAGTACTGAAGTTACAGGAGATTTCACAATCGATGAAGCAAATGACCTTGCAAATATTCTCAAATCAGGTAAAATGCCTGCTCCTGCACGGATCGTGTCAGATACTGTCATCGGTCCGACACTTGGCAAAGAAGCTATAAACTCAGGTATGCTTTCGTTTGTAATATCTTTCATAATTGTTCTGGTATATATGATGTTCTACTACAGCAAAAGCGCCGGGACAATAGCTGATATTGCGCTTGTCGGCAACATCTTCCTGATCATGGGAATACTTGCATCCCTGGGATCGGTCCTTACTCTGCCTGGTATCGCAGGTATTATTCTTACGATGGGTATGTCAGTCGATGCCAACGTGCTAATTTTTGAAAGGATCCGCGAGGAACTGCGAGCCGGAAAGGGAACTAAACTGGCCATTGCCGACGGTTACAAGGGTGCTTTGTCAGCTATCCTCGACTCGAACATCACTACCCTTCTGACTGGTGTAGTATTATATGTTTTCGGTACAGGTCCGATAAAAGGCTTCGCCACAACACTGGTGATAGGTATTTTCACCTCCCTTTTCTGTTCAATTTATATCACTCGCCTGATTTACGAATGGCTCCTCAAGAGAAACGCCAAGCTGACATTTTCAATACCGATGACAGCCAATATATTAAAAAACACTCACATTGATTTTATTGGCAAAAGAAAGATTTTCTATGCAATATCAATTACTATAACTGTCATGGGATTGATATCCCTGCTGGTCAGGGGACTTAACCCGGGGATTGATTTTGCCGGTGGCCGCGCATATGTAATCAGATTTGACGAAACTGTAAGTACTGCCGAAGTGGCTTCCAACCTTTCCGGGGTTTTTGAAGGGGCTCCGCAGGTAGTTACCTTCGGATCAGACAACCAGGTAAGGATCACAACCAAATATAAGATTGAAGAGACCGGTGTTGATAATGAAGTTGAAACTGCACTCTACAACGGACTTAAAAGTATGCTGCCGGCCAATGTTACAAAAGAAGTATTCCTTGCTGATTACAGAAAGAGTTCTGAAACGGTTGGTCCGACAATTGCAGCCGATATCAGATCGAGGGCCGTAATAGCGGTAATTCTGGCCACCATTATGATGTTCATCTACATTTTCATCCGGTTCAGGAACTGGCAGTATGGCGTCGGGGCCGTTGCCTCAACAATCCATGATACGCTGGTGGTAATCGGGATCTATTCACTGCTCTGGGGAAGAATGCCGTTTTCGATGGAAATCGACCAGGCATTTATAGCGGCAATTCTGACAGTTATCGGATATTCAATCAACGATACAGTTGTGGTTTTTGACCGTCTGAGGGAGTTTCTCCCGCTTCACAGGAAACGTCCGGTAAAGGAGGTTCTTAATCTGGCTCTTAATGATACTCTGAGCAGAACATTGAATACAGGTGTTGCAACTATTTTGGTTCTTCTTGTAATGTTCTTTTTCGGAGGCGCAACAATAAGGGGATTCCTCTTTGCAATGCTCATTGGTGTTATTGTCGGAACCTACTCCTCGATTTTCGTTGCCACTTCTATTGTTTATGATACAACGAAGAAAAAGGGATTAAAGATCTGAGATAAATCCGGCTCAAAATGAAAAACCCCCCAACCCCCGTTTGGGCCTGACTGCCGGCAGTGAGCAGGGGGCAGGGGGCAATGA
>DAIUKI010000234.1:0-4896 GCA_036848255.1 Bacteroidales bacterium
GGATTACCTGTAACATCCGAAAGAATTATGGTTATTAGCTTTGCCGGCCGGATGACCCTTGCCATCTGCCCCCCTTTAATCCTGGAAAGATGCTTCCTGACGCAGTTAATTTCATTGATTGTTGCACCGCACCTTATCAGAAGGTTATTTACAATATAAAGTTCCTCGGGAAGCATATTATCCGGAAGATCGGCAAGCAGAGCAGAGGCGCCGCCTGAAATCAAACAGATCACCAGGTCTTTTTCTTCAGCCCGGGAAGCAATTTTCATAATTTCTTCAGTAGCCTTAAAGCCTTCAGCATCAGGAACCGGGTGACCAGCCTCGGTAACCTTGATCCTTTTCAGCTTGCATGAATATCCGTATTTGACGACAATTTGTCCGCCGGTTATCCGGTACCCAAGGATTGTTTCCACATAATGACCCATTGCAGCGCTGGCTTTTCCGGCTCCGATGACATAAATATTCCGGTTTTCATCAAGATTAAATTCATGATCACCTATTGAAAGCCTGGAACCTTCAAGCTTCATAATACCAGTTATAAGCTTTTCAGGCAGAACGCTTCTGACTCCTGCCATAAAAATTTTTTCAGCAATTTCGCGGTAAGACATAAAGTTGAGTTGTTACAAAACGAAAATTGAAAACACCCAAACGCATGCAAATACAGTTATTCCCATCACAATTGTTGATGTTGTGTACACTTTCAGTGAATCATTAACTTTTATCCCGCTGAAATTAGTCACTACCCAGAAATAAGAATCATTAGCATGCGAGGCAATCATTGAGCCTGAACCCATTGCCAGCATAGTGAGCAGCCTGCCCCATTCGGTATCGAGTCCGAGCATAGCCAGCATTGGGGCAATGAATGATGCAGTTGTTATTATTGCCACCGTTGATGAGCCCTGTGCAGTCTTCATTACCACTGCTATGAGGAAGGGAACAAGAAGACCGATACTTGTTCCGGCCAGAGATTTCCCTATAATCTCCCCTATCCCGGTAGATTTAATTACCATACCGAACATACCGCCTGCTGCAGTAATTATCAGTATTGGTCCGGCTTTTAATATAGCATCTGTAAAAAGAGAATTCATTTCTGCAATACTCTTTTTCTTAAGGAGAAGAAGGGAAAGCAAAACTCCGATGAATAATGCGATTACCGGTTCCCCGGGGAAATAAAAAATCCGTGAGATCATCCCTTCGCCGCTTTTATCAAACAGTCCCGCCAGTGATTTGATCGTTATAAGTAGCAGGGGAACGACTATTGGCAGAAAAGAGAGGAGAACCGGAGGAAGGTCCCTGTCAACCGGCAATTCATCCTGCTTATCGTCAGGTTCATTCTGTGAGCCATTCCGCCGGGTTATCCACCTGCTCCAGAAATATGCAGAGAGAGCCCCGGGAACTGCGAAAAGCACGCCGATAATAATAAGATATCCTATGTTTGCATCAATTATTCCTGTTGCTGCCAGGGCACCAGGATGAGGAGGAATAAGACAGTGAACAGAGTAAAGCGATGTTGCCAGCACAGTTGCCATAAAAGGCAAAGCAACCCCTGATTTGCGGCTGAACGATTTTGCCAGTCCGCTGAGGATAATAAATCCGGAATCACAAAATATCGGTAATCCTGTTATGAATCCTGTAAGCCCAAGGGCCGCAGGGCTTCTTTTTTCACCTGTTTTTGAGAGAATAAAACCGGCTATGCTCATTGTACCGCCTGTTTTGTCGAGAGTGATGCCAATAATTGCACCAAGGATTATCAAAAAACCGATCGATGCCATCGTGCTTCCAAAACCCTCCTTAATTGTTTTGATTACCGTTCCGGCAGGAAGAGTTGCAAACGCAAGCAGAAGCGAAACGATGAAAAGTGCAATGAAAGCGTGCAATTTAAGCCTGGTCGTGAGAATAATGATCAGGATAATTGAGACCAGGACCAGCAGTGATATCGCAGCAGCGCTCATGGTACAAATTGAATTAATATCCGAGATGGATTTCCCTGACTGACTTTATTGCCCTGTCGGAAAAGAAATCACAGGCAGGGAATATCCTGAACAGCCCTCCATCATCACCAGGACCGGTTTTTACAAGCAGAAACTCCTGCTGGTCATTCCTGTTGAAGACCTCCGAATAGGTCAGGGCACTCCTGTAGCCATCCTCGGCCGAGATGCACATAATGCCTTTCTGTAGGTTTTCCCGGCTGGCCGGGTAAGTTCCGGCAAGAATATCTTTGAGCATCAGGCCTTTAAAAGGCTCAGTACTGTGGATGCCTCTTCCCCTTCCATAAAATATCGTATTAAACGTAATCTCTTTTGAACCAGCAGGATAATCGGCAATTGAACCACAGGGTGATCCATTGCTAAAGAGGTTTATCTGTTTGGAAAACATAGGGGACATGTCTTTTACAACAACGAAAGATTTCGGGAAAGATCTGACTGTAATCTTTACAGGCGATGAAATATTCCTTTCTGATATGAGGTCGTTTCCTGCCACAATCCTGCTCTCAACCGGAAGATTCCACAAGTCATTTGTCTTTGATGGAACTATTCTTGAAACACCATCTGCTATCAAAATCCTGTGGAGGTTATTCGGGTAAAAGATCTCTCCCCAGCTGAATACGACTTTTTCCCCTCTGTTATTTTCGATTTCAACGTACAGATCAATTATCGGATTGAATTCTTCGGCATTTGTTTTCTTAAGAATCCGTTTTTCGAGTATTTCAAAAAGAGAGTATCCATCGTACCGGTATGCTCCGACAAATTTGTCGTTTCCGGCTGAGTCGAGAAGAGTCTCCTTAACAATGACAGAATGTCTGTTCATCACCTTAAAATCAACTTTGCCCGGATTGGCTATCTCTCCTTCCACTGTTAATTCATTAACAGGCAATTGGTATGTAGCGGTATTGTCGTAAAAATTATTTGTCATCTCGGTGGAGTCAATAAACAGAGTTGCGGAATTATCTGATAATTTGGGTGATGGGGATTGGGTGCAGGATGCTAAACTTATTATTAATGCAGCAAGTGGAATTGTTTTTCTCATGATTGATCATTTATAGTTTTGCAGTTATGTCAAGCGAAGCGAAGACCCCGACCGCAGCGTCGGGGCGGTTTTGCCGTTATGCCTTAATGCCGTCATGCCGTCACACCGTTTTACCCGAAGAACATATATGCAATAAGTATCGCAGCGATTGCACCGGCTAAGTCGGCAAGCAGGCTGCAGCCCACGGCGTGTCTTGTATTCTTAATTCCTACCGATCCAAAATAGACAGCAATAATATAAAAAGTGGTATCAGTGGCCCCCTGAAGGGTACATGAGAGCCGTCCGATGAATGAATCTGCACCATGTGTGGTCATGGCATCAATCATAAGTCCCCTGGCGCCGCTTCCGCTAAGAGGTTTCATAAATGCAACCGGTAATGCGCCCGTGAACCGCGTGTCGAAACCGAGCCAGGCAAAGAATTTTTCAAATCCGGCTACAATGAAATCCATTGCCCCCGAAGCCCTGAAAATACCGATAGCCACGAGGATCGCCACAAGGAAAGGAATAATCTTAATTGCCACTCCAAACCCTTCTTTGGCGCCTTCGATAAAGGCATCATAGACGTTCACTTTTTTTATGGAGGCAAGCACTATGAACAGGATTATTATTGAAAATAGAATAAAATTGGCCGAAAATGTAGATATGCTTGCAATCTGTTCTTTCGGCAGAGAATTAAAATAAATAATGATTCCTGCAATAATTGCCGTCAGTCCTCCGAGATATGCAACTATCACCTTGTCGAAAAGATTGATCTTCTGCACTATGGCAACGCTGATGAGTGCTACCAGTGTTGCAACATATGTTGCAATAAGTATAGGGATGAAGATATCGGCCGGGTTTGCTGCCCCCAGCTGTGTCCTGTAAACCATAATACTGACGGGAATTATCGTAAGTCCTGAAGCATTAAGAACCAGGAACATTATCTGGGCATTTGATGCAGTATCCTTTACCGGATTTGCATCCTGCATCTCCTTCATTGCCTTAAGTCCCATCGGTGTTGCGGCATTATCCAGTCCAAGCATATTCGCAGAGAAATTAAGTATCATCGACCCGTATGCAGGATGCCCTTTTGGAAGTTCCGGGAACAGTCTCTGAAAAAATGGACCGAACAGTTTTCCCAGCATTGCGACAACTCCTCCCTTCTCTCCCACCTTCATCAGGCCCATCCATAAGGTGAGGGCACCGGTTAGGCCAAGGGAGATTTCAAATCCGGTTTTGGCACTGGCAAAAGTTGAATTCATGATATCGTTGAATATCTGGGTATTGCCGGAAAAGATGAACTGTCCGAGCGCAACAAGGAATCCGATTAAAAAGAATGCGATCCAGATATAGTTCAGGGCCATTTTGATCGTCTGTTCGGCGAAGATAAAGATTTAAAAAGATAAAAGATAAAAGTGAAAAGATAAAAGTGAATTCTTTTGCTCCCCTCCCTGGAGGGGCTGGGGGTGGGTTATTAAGATAAAAAAGATATATTTGTGAGTATTATTCAATCCTTAAAAAAATGGCAAGGTTTACTAGAATCGATGTAATAATAAAGATGCGTGATGCAGGCATCATTCCCATCTTTTATCATAAGGATAAAGAGGTATGCAAAAATGTAATTAAGGCATGTCACGAGGGCGGGGTAAAGATCTTTGAATTTACAAACCGCGGCGATTATGCCCATGAGCTTTTCAGCGATCTCAACAAATGGGCCGGGAAAGAGATGCCGGAACTTATAATGGGGGCCGGATCGGTGGTTGATGCAGGAACGGCATCATTGTATATCCAGCTGGGGGCTAATTTTATTGTTTCTCCGGTACTTAATCAGGAAATGGCTAAGGTGTGCAACCGCAGGAAGATATTATGGGTCCCCGGATGCGGATCGGT
>DAIUKI010000235.1:0-4895 GCA_036848255.1 Bacteroidales bacterium
TTATTAATAACTATTTTAATCGATAGTCGAAGTTACTTTTTTTCTATTCTGGCAGCCCATCCGCCACCATTCATCAATTTTATATTAAGCTTGTCACCCGACTTAACAGTAATTACTTCCTTTTTATAATCTGTTGCATCCCTATCGGCATTAATTCCATCTTTAAATATCTCTGCAGTATATTCACCTGCGCCAAGGAATGAAAGATCTATTATCAATTCTCTCGGGCTCCAGTTGGTCATAGCGCCAACAAACCATGAATCTCCCTTTCGACGGGCGATGGTTACATATTCAGCTACTTTACTGTCGAGCGGCACAGTTTCATCAAAGGTTGTTGGTACTTTCGTGATAAATTCGGTGCATTCATGCTCCTTCATGTATATTGTAGGATTATCCGAAAGCATTTGAATAGGTACTTCAAAAACAATAAATTGCGCAATCTGATTTACCCTGGTGCCCATGGCCATTGGATTACTGTTAACAGGCCTGTAATTTGCCCTATTGGTATTTCTCATAGCACCTGAAGTATAATCCATTGGTCCGGCCTGATTTCTGATGAAGGGAAGGGTAACACAATAGCGGGGTCCGTCAAAATTTGGCGCCCACTTAAAGTTTTCCAGTCCGTAAACTCCTTCATATCCGACAACATTAGGGTAGGTGCGCTGAAGGCCGGTTGGTTTGAAAACTCCATGATAATCAATCAGGATGTGATGTTCTGCTGCAAGTTTTGCAATATCATAGGTCGACGCAACAGCCAATTGATCATCACGATCAATGAAGTCGATCTTTATACCTTTAATGCCTGCTTTTTCAAAATATGGTATAGCCTTTTCCTTTTGTGACAACATATCCCTCCATGAGCTCCAAACCATCAAGTCAACTCCCTTTTGATTGCCGTACGCAATTAATTCCTCAAGTTTTATGCTGGCAATTGGTTTGGTAAGGTCACCCGCAACATTCCATCCTGCGTCGAGCAATATATATGGCATCTTGTACTTTGCAGCAAAATCAATAAAATATTTATAGGTCTCAAAGTTCTTTCCTGCTCTGAAATCTACACTTGAAATATTCATATTGTTCCACCAATCCCATGCGACCTGCCCGACTTTTATCCATGACGGATCCGCAATCCGGCTTGGTGAGGCAAGTTTCTGGACAATATCGCAATTCAACAGGTCTTTATCCTGTTCGCTTATAAATACCGCACGCCAGGGAAGACTTCGTGTTCCTGTTGTTTTGGCAATATAACCGGCTCTTTTTGTTGGTATTACATTGTTATTACCAAACATTTTTGTTTCGAGGGGATAGGGTGCATAAATTCCTTTAAATCCCATATTGGATTCATTTAAAACCAGAAACATGCCGGGATAATCTTCCAGATCGGCTTCCAGGATAAGAATTTTTTTACCATTATTCTGTTCAACCAGTAAGGGAAGAAATGCCAACGAATCGGAGCGAAACTCTGATATTTTTTGCTCAGTATAGACAGACTCGAAGGAAGCATTAAAAATCTTTCCATCGCGATAGTCCCAAAGATAAGGGATAAAAGCTTTGTTGTCTTCGGTAAGATTAAAATTTGCTTCTTCGTTTTCTATTACTATTTCCCCTTTTCGTTTTATAAAGAATCGATAGGCAACGGCATCATTAAAAACTCTGAAGATTACTCCATAATCGCCCTTACAACTTAGTGTAAGCTGGCTGTAAATATCAGAGACTTCATTTTTTCGGTAATTAACTGCTTTAAATGAAGTATTTACAATTTCAGTTTTCGATGTTGTTACTTTTGCATTATCGCCCAGAATTTCCCCGCCTTCTAACAATAAAGATATAGCAGACGGTGCTATAATTTGTTGCCCTTTATGCTGAACAGACCATAACATTTTAGCCCCTGATTCCACCTTTACCACAATTGCACCATTCGCTGATCTTACTTCATAATCCTTTGCTTTCTGTGCAAAAATAACTGCGGGATACAATAGAAGAATGAAGAACAGCGATGTTAATTTAATTTTCATAATGGGTTGTTTAAGAAGTATATATAACCTATTCAGCGCGTAACCAATGTAACACGCAGCACTTTTGGAATGGCTCCGACACGTGGCCCTCCCCAGTCAGTTTCATCTCCATTGAGTATACGCAGGAGTTTGAATTTGCCGTTTTCATACATGCCCTCTTCCACCTTCAGATACTGCCAGGCTTTGCCGGCATTGTCACCAACAGGTTTAAAAGTAAAGTGGCAGAGCGTACCAACCAGCAAAAATTCATTATCACCAAGTTGCACCACCATGACTTTGCTTACCGACCGGGCATTGGCTTGCACGGTGTTTCTTCTGGCAGCGCCGAACGATACTGTGGCTTGCCATAAACCTAGGTCAATGGTCTGTTCTGCATGATCTTCACGTTCAATAACAGACTTAATCTTTCCTTCAAATGCCCATTTTGCAAGCTCCCGCATCATTGGTGCAGCCATAGCATATTCCTGTGCAATAGTTGCAAGACGGGTAGTATTTTCTTCCTCTGTTCCCTGACCGTTTCTATCTATTCCAAAAGGCGAAAATCCAATGCCACCACTCGCCAGTACGGAGTAAAAGTAGCGGGTATTTTCCTCGCTTATGCCTATTTCCGGAACGAACAATGCATTATCGGGCCGGGAATACAACTCAATAACCTTCAGTACTTTCTCGCTACCAGACAAATAGATGTCTGGAGCAAGTATATCGATTGCTGGTGCAGCTGCCTTCCATATCGGTATTACATTATCGGTCGGGCCGCCGCTTTCGTAGGATGAAGCACTTGGGTTGGTGACGGGATCGCGGAGTGCTGCGTTTACGTACAATGGTAATTGATTAACTGCCTTGCCCGCTGCTGCAACATACCCGATGTATCTGGCAACTGACCAGGCATGAAAATACTCATCTGCATCGGTACCGAACACCTCCTGCCAGGTTCCCCTGGAATCGACGGGTCGTTTTAATGCTTTTAATACCTCTGGTTTAAGCAGTTCCGCGGGAACCTGTCCCTCAAAAAGTTTCTGGGCAGCTGGTGAAAAATCGCGTACACTCCCCCAGGAGCCGGGTTCGTTTTGCACCTGTACCATTAGCACAGTGAATTGCGGATCGGCCTTCTTCAGATAACTCATTACTGCAGCAAAAGCTTTTGCATCCGCTTCCATGGCAGCCTGTGTGTGCGGTGAAGGAGAATCAACCGGTCTCCCATTTTTGCCGGTAATATTGGGATATTTTGTAGCATCGCTCTTCATCCAATCAGGCATATAGTGATTACTGCCGTTTTTCCAGGTGGCAAACCATAGAAGCACAAGGCGAACATTATGCTCTCTTCCCTGCTTAAGAAGCGTATCAATTAACGAAAAATCGAACTTTCCGGGTTGTGGTTCTATCTGTTCCCAATAAATTGGGACTTCGAGAGTGTTTGCATGCATTGATTTTATTGCGGACCACACCTGCGGCATCATACCGGGCCATGCGCTTGAATTGTGTGCTTGTCCTCCGAGCATTAAGAACGGTTGACCATCCACCAGAAGTGCATGACGGCCATTCTTTTCGATTACCTGGGGAATTGTTTCCTTACGAGTCTGTCCCCATGCCGTTGCTATGTTCAAAAGAATCACGAAACAACCAAGGGTTGATATTCTCAAAAATTTGTTGTTTTGCATACTATTCAAAGTATTATCATTTTGTAAGTGAAATTGAGGATGTGAGTCCTGTTGCTGAAGCAGTTACGCGGATTTCACCTGCTGCCGCTGTTCGTTGTACCGCAACAAGAAGACGACCCTGATAGGCGTTTCGTGTGTCGGTCTTGAACAGACCGTCATAGACAAGGTCTCCCGAGTCAACACCGACTAAACGACCGGCACCTTCGACAAGTATTTTGACCGTAGCTGGGGAATCAATCACTTTCAATCCTGCATTATCGCATAATGTAAGTTCATATAAGAGAATATCACTGTCAACGGGTAATGGGAGTGGCGAGAGCTGAAGCTTAGTTGCCTTACCTGTTGTACGTAGTATTGAAGTGACAACCTGCCGCCCTTTCAAATAACCAACAGCTTTAAGCTCGCCGGACTTAGATTCAACTTCCCAGTCGTTTGTGTAAAGATTTTGAGATATACTCTTTTTCCCGAGAGAACGTTTATTGAGGAATAATTCGACTTCATCGCAATTAGTAGTAACACGAACTGTAACTTTTGTTTTTTCCGGTAGGTTCCACTTTGGGTCAGCGGCTTGCTGTTGCATTGGATTATTCGTCCTCGCTCCCGTGACTACAAATAGCTGTAATACAGGATCTTCACGCCAGTAAGCTGCACGCTGGTGAAATCCAAACTTTTTTCCTCCCGCAACATCAATTATACCGGAGCTGCTTCCCCTGCTGGGGAATCTGCGTGTTTCTCCCAGATAGTCAATACCGGTCCATATAAAGTCGCCTATAACATAATCATTATCGCGAACGCCTAGCCAGTAATGTATTTGTTTTCCTGTTTCAGTACCCAGAATGAGACGGTTTGGGAAGCGTCTGCGTTCGTGAACATAGGTGCTGTCGCCATAAAGACGATCGATGTAGTTATAACCTGCAATATCAAGTTCATCCATGAAACCGTTGCGTGAAGATACAAACGACTGGTCGCAGGCAGATGTCGCCGGCCGGGTAGGATCTTCCTCGTGACAGATAGCAATTAGTTTTTCAGCAAGCTTCCATCCATCGTCATTGAACTGGTCAGGAATCTCATTACCAATACTATAGAGGATCACACTTGGATGATTGCGATCGCGTCGCAGCATGGCACGAAGATCAGTTTCATACCACTGGTCAAAATAGAGATGGTATCCGAATTTTGCTTTACCCCGGTTGTTTTCAGTGTAATTATAGGTCCAGTCGCG
>DAIUKI010000236.1:0-4885 GCA_036848255.1 Bacteroidales bacterium
ATAAATTAAAAATTAAAAATAAACTATCATGAATAATCTCTTCAGGGGTCTTCTTTCAGGCGTTGGAGCCTGGAAATTAGGTGGAGGATGTTTAGGAACAATAGTAGTCTTCATTGTCATCTGGGTTTTACTTGGGACATGCAGCTGACACGAGGTTTTCAATTTACTCAACAGATCTTTTTGAAATTTAAAACAACAAATGAAAAAAACAATTTTAATCATCGTACTGACAATACCTCTTGTAGCAGGAATAATCTTTACCAGCTACCGGTCATCAGCTCAAAAGCAAAAATCTGCCCAGCCCAAAATGCTATATATTTACGGGGCTTTGAATGCGGCTCAGAAACCGGCAGAAGCTGGAGAATGGATAAAGTTCAGGCAAGAGTCCGAGTTGAAAATCAATGATCATATTAAAAGAATTACAGAATTAAAAATAGAAATCAAAAACAATGAGGAAGTTTTTGATGCACTTTACAGGAAAAAGGTTGCTATGCTGGTAGAACAAATCAAATTCATTAAAGCAAGGCTTGAAAATTATGATAAAAGCCCTGGGAACTGGGAGTCATTCAGATATGGAATTAATAATGATATGGATACGATAGAAAAAGCATTAATGGAATTAACTGTTGGCAATCCCTAAACAACCCTTATGCGCCTGAGGATTCATAGGTATTTCGGGTACACCCAAAAATAGAAGAATCCAAATCACATTCTGTGTTTTAAAATATAAATCATCTGAGTCACATATTTCTAAAAGTGTAAATTATGTAACTCATTTAAGTAATTGTGTAACATTTATATATATATACATCCTACCTTTGCAGGAGTTAGTTAATGAACACGCAATTATGTCAGAAATACAATCAGAAACCGGGTGATTTATAATTACAAATTATGGAAAATACTTTAGTGTTGGGGAATAGTGTGATTTTAAAGGACTTTGTCAAGTCAAAGTTCAGAGAGAAAGTAATTGTACCTGAAATTTCCAGTTTAAATCCTATATTGGAAAATATTCGTTTAGAGGCTGGAACTGACCTTATTCAATATTTACACTTCTTACAGCTTGAGAAGGAGACAAGCCTGATGGCTCTTTCCTCCATACACCATTATTACTATGAATCTGATGAGCTGAAAAGCGTCAAAACCCTGGTAAACCTTAAAAAGCTGAATAACATAAAACGCCTGGGAAGTTTCCTTCAAACTGTTGTCAGGATCCTGCCTCAGGAAGCCGTTTTTATTGGCTACTTCAAAAATGATACAGGAAACAGATCCGTTTTTTCATTTTACCAGACCACAATGTTCTTTAGCGGACTGGTTAATTATTTTGATTCCAAAACTGACAGAAGTCTGACAAAAGATGATGTATCAAGGCTCCTGGAAGTAAACAGGCTGAAGGTGATTGATATTTCAGATATTAACGGTATGACATATTTCTGTTCCCGGAATAATAGTTAATCCGTCCTTCGACGGGATTTTTTAACCTGCCGGGTTGAGCACCACTCTTGTAAAATACCGCTTGAACAATTGGGATATGAAGACTTTTATCTATCTTTGGCTGATTTTGCAGTCAAATATCCTGAATGTCGAAAAAGTGGATCACAATTTATGCACTGGTTTTATGTGTTCTCCAGGTTAATTACACTTACCTGATGGGTAGCAATTACGTGAATCCGTCACTTTCAGATAATAATCCGGATACAAACAGTTATTTTACCTGGTTTTACAAAGCATTGGGAAGTGAAACACCTAAGCCCGAATATGAGGTTTTTAAAAAAGCACTTACAGGCTTCTTCAACATGAAAGCCGGAAGCAAAATCAAGAATAATCTGCTGACAATAATTGATTTTTCTCTCTCATCAAACAAGGAACGCTTGTGGATTATTGACATGAACAAATTGAAAGTGGTCAATTACTCTCTTGTTGCTCACGGGCGTAACAGCGGAGATGAATTCCCGAAGTATTTTTCAAACAAGCCTTCATCAAATCAGAGCAGCATGGGATTTTATCTGACAGATGATATTTATTATGGCAAGCATGGAATGTCTCTCCATCTGGATGGAGTTGAGCCTGATGTAAATGATAAAGCCAGGGAGCGGGCGATTGTCATGCATGGTGCCAGTTATGTCAGCAGGGATTTCATTCGCAATCATGGAAGGCTGGGACGCAGTTTTGGATGCCCTTCAATTCCCATGGATAACCATGAAGAGATAATATCCTTGTTATCGGGGCGATCGTGTATTTATATTTATTATCCGGACAATAAATACCTTGACAATTCCCCGCTGCTTACAACAGAAACAGTACTCGCCGGAATGTACAGCCTTTTAAGTGAGCCTTCCGTGACTTTTAACTTTTACCCTGAATTACTGTCATATCCCGAAATTACTGATCAGGTCCCGGGGGACCCTGCCTCAGAGCAACCAGCAATGTTTGATCACGGTCGTATATATCCTTTCTGAAGTAAACTAATCCATCATCGCCAGCCCATGCGGTAAGGTATACAATATGGACCTGGATAGGTGAAGCCAGATTAACGATCTGTTCCTTTCCCTGATCAATAACATTTTTTATCTGTGCGGGTGTCCAGTCGGGGTTGTCTTTCATCAGCCATGCAGCAAGGTCCATAGGATTATTGACTCGTATACAGCCTGAGCTGAATGAGCGGTCAGTTCGTCCAAACAAGTTACGGTTAGGTGTATCATGGATGTACACACTATATTGGTTTGGAAAAATGAATTTAACCCTGCCCAGGGCATTTCTAGGCCCGGGTTCCTGATGTACCCTGTAGGGAAAACCTGTAGCTAAAATATTGATCCAGTCGATGGATAAAGGATCGACTTCTGTCCCGTCAATCCGCAATATTTTCAGATCTTTTTCCGCCAGGTATTCCGGATTGTCAATTACAGACGGAATAACGTCATCATTCAGGATAGTCTGAGGGACGGTCCAGTCAGGATTCAGAACCAGGTATTTCATTATTGAACTGAATACCGGAGTTTTTCTGGTAGTAAGTCCGACAATCGCCTCTGTACTGAATACCATGTCGTCTTTTTCTATGACCTGCAGATCAAAATTGGCTATATTGACTTTGATGTAACGCTCACCAAGATCGTTACTAAGCCAGCGCCAGCGCTCAAGGTTAGCCTCGATTGTAGCAATCCTCTCTTCAACAGAAATGTTCATTGCCTCAATAGTAGCCTTACCGACCACTCCATCTGCAGTTAGTCCGTTTCTTAGCTGAAAGAGCATCACCTGATTATGCAAGGAGTGATCAAACAGGTTTTTATTAATTGTATCATTTTCAAAAAACACCTGGGTTATGGCAAGCCTGCTTCTAAGCAATGCAATATCCGGATCCCACATCCCTTTTTCAAGCTTAGGCAAAAGAGTACTGAATCTCTCCCAACCACCTTTTTCTTCTATCCGACGATATTCTGCAAGAGCTTTTTTTAGGTTACTGTATTCACGATGTGAGGGAGTCAGCTTTTGCAAATTTGCAATTATGCTGTTATTTAGCAAAGTGCTGTCTGCAAATTCCCCCAGGTCTATAGTCAAAGCCCTCCTCGAAGCCTTCCATTGCGGATCAATAGTTAAGGCATCGGTTTTTCCCAGGGCCAGGTGCGTCGATAACAGCAAAAATGCGTCAGTAAGCAGTAGCTCGAGTCTGGCAACATCTCCAACTTCAGCGTTTTTTGATAAAATTATTTTATCGATCAGTTTCTCTATTGCCGAAAGATGGTAATCTTCCGGATTAAGTCCTTCCCGGTGCACATTGTGCAAGACAAAAAGTATTTGATAAAGGTTTTCCCTGCTATTCCATGATGCTGACAGAAGGGTATCGCTCTTTTCGTAAAGTTGTGTTATTATATCAGTGGCACCGATTATAACTTTATCATCCACATGAAGTTCTTCCTCTGGTATTTCATCATTAGTCGGGAGTTTTTCAGATAATTCGACTTTATAGGTACGGTGGCTGCATCCATCAAATACTATGATAATTGCCGTTATCAACACCATTGAAAACAAATATCTGAATTTGCTTTTTAACATAATGCCACTTCTTATTATTTATTATTTGTTTCTCTGGATATGATCATTACTAATCCTAACAAAAAAGGCCATATCTGAATTTCAATTACGGCCTTTTTACATGTTAAAATCCAGTTTCTAAAACCGGTATCCGATTGAAATGCCGTACCCTGTGTTTTTATATGCGGCTTTGCTATCTGATTCCCAGGCATACTCCGGATTGATTTTAAGCAATCCGAGCTGGGCATTCAGCTGAATGAATACTCCCAAAGACAATTCATATCCGAAGAAGATATTAGCACCGGCATCAAATGGTCTGTAATAGGCATTCCCAACCAACTCCGTAGGATTGGTAACCCTGTTCTTGTACTTAACTGACCTTTCGTAACTGACAAGGCCAAGAATTTCAGAGTTTTCTGAACCTCCCAAACCATAAGCAATGTATGGGCCAAAACCAAGCAGCATATATCCTTTTCCAAGCTGGGGTCTGTACAACAGATTTAAAGGCATTTCAATATATGAGAGTTTTGTGGTTGTTTCAAAATCTCCTGATGCCTTGGTTTGAGGAGAAAAGAAGTCATTCTTTGCTCCCTTCATGGTAAAAAGCAGGCCGGGCTGAAAATAGAAATCTGGTGTCATCGGAATGTTCACATTGACTCCGGCATGAAAACCCGTTAAAAGACCATTTTCAAGCTTTGTACCGCTATTATCCTTCCCGTTTATATTCTGAAAATTTACACCCCCCAGAATACCAAATCCGATCTGGGCCCGCAGAGCTATTGTTGAAAAAATAAGGATTGCTGATAAAGTAAGGAATTTAGTTTTCATTTTTGTTTAATATTAATTATTCAATTTA
>DAIUKI010000237.1:0-4879 GCA_036848255.1 Bacteroidales bacterium
CCGGAGCTCATTATTATCCTTATCAGGCTCTCCTCGGCGTCGCCATAGTAATCGGTCAGCCATAAATGATTAAATATCTTCCTGATAAGTTCCTTGTGCTTAAGGGAGAGCGCCGATTCAGGATCAGGATTAATCTCATTGCTTATTTTGAGCCATTCATCAAGCTCCTGCTTGAACATAAGGTCATCGACTGTTTCCACGAGGGTTTTCCCGGTAAGATTCTGTTCCCTCAGGGTTTGCTGCATAACCCAGTATGTATGCCAGCCTGAATAACGTGACAATATGTCCTGTCTTAGCCGGTCGGCCAGACCAAGGATGGATTGTATCAGTTTTAGATAGATTTTATTCCGTTCAGGATCATTGATACCCTCTATCGTATAGGTGAGCATATTTCTGTACGTCATTACAATGTTGTCGTACTCATCATGAAGGTCGCCAAGAGAGGAAACGCTAATCATATCCTGAAGTATATCAAGGCTTTGTTTGATCCTCTTTTCTGATACCAGTTTGCAAAGCTTTTTATGTTGCAGTATGACTTTTGATGTATTCACGAGCTATAAGATATAATATAGATTTTGAGAAGCATTAATCATTTTCATTTAATAATATACAACAATCAGGCCGTTGGCATAAATCACCCGACCTTGTATCTTAAGTCATTAAAATATGACAACATTTCGGATTTCCGGGTTTTAAGGAGAGAAGGCTAAAAGCTGAATCCAATGCTTACATAACCCTTAAGGGAGTTGAAATATCTATTTGTACTGCTGAATCCATGCATTAATCCGACTTTCATTGGCCCTATGATTGACATATATCCGACTCCAAGTCCGTATCCTCCAAGAAATGAGAGATCCTCTGTCTGACCTGGTTCCTTTGCAAGGGCAATATTTGTCATCACACTTATGTGAAGGTTTTTATGAAATTCAAGATCAGCATCAAAATTAATGCCGGCAAACCTTTCAACTGCAACTTCAGCCGGATGAAATCCTGTAAGGGGAATGGATCGGGAGAATGAGTTTAACTGACCTCCGGCAAAATAATAATTATGAGGCGAAGTAATTGAATCCTTTGTTTCAGTGAACAGAAAATCCCATCCTGCATCCAGGGTGACCTTTCTGCCGGGAGAAAAATACCGCCGCATGCCTCCGGAAAGGGTATACGATCTCTTAAACAGGAAATCCCCCGGAAACTCTGAGGTGTATTCCATTTTGTAGCTGTCTGTATTTATTTTCCCTGAAATGAGCGTGGAAGTATTTGCTGATATCCGGAATAACAGACCGGAATTTGGAAAATACTTTTTATCAACCGTATTAATCCTGTATGAAAAGCTCTGTGTTAAATACCTGTACGATACTTTTTTAAGGTGTTCAGGTGCAATATAATCAGGAGTGTAAGAACTGTTATTCAGACTAAGGGAAATATTCAGCAGATGATTCATACCAAGGTATTTGCTGATCCCTGCTTCCACGAAGTTGTTATGGAAATATGCACCGCCTGTTCCGTTTCTGATCTCAAACATTTGAAGGGGAGTATTATCCATATAGAAACGGCCTGACAATGCAAATTTCTGATTCCGGTCAAGATATTGGAGCATGGTGAGCTTAAACCTGTAGAATTGACCTATGAATGAATCAAAGTCAATAAAGGATCTTTGTGTGATAAAATCCTTTGAAGTTATCCTGAAGACTATTCCGGAACTTATAAAATTATCATAATAGACCCCGCCGTAAAGCATTGATTTGGGTTGTTCAATACAGACTATTGTTAAAATCATGGAATCATTGCGTGAGGTTATCCTGTACTTTACTTTTTCAAACCATGTCTTGCCGTAAAGGAGATCAATTTTCCCGCGGATAAGATTCTTGTCAATGCTCTCGCCCGGGGCTATTCCAAGTACTCCGGTAATCTGATTATCAGTATAGAAGATATTTCCGTTTACTTCAATTTTATCAATTCTGAAAATCTGATTGTCAAGTATGTTCTCAAGCGGCTTCTGATTACCGATCCTGTCGAGTGAGTCCGCCAGTTTCCTGAAATATTCCTTGTACGGCATTGCTGCCTTATACCCCCTGTTGACGATTGTATCAACAGAGGTGAATATGGTCGAAGATAAATCCCTGACCTTAGGCTCAATAAGCAGGTCCGGAATTTTCTTCTGATTCAGGTAATCCTCATGACTTCTCTGAAAAACGATCTGCTTGATGATACCCGGAACTGACTTTAGTTCGTCCTCCAAATAAGTTTGAAAACCGGTATATGAACCGATTACAATATCAGCTCCCATTTTCCTGACCTCTTCCCCTGCAAAGTTTCTCAGCACTCCGCCGTCAATCAGGAGTGCGGAATCTATCTTGATGGGGGTGAAGATCGTTGGTACAGCGCTGCTTGCCCTCATTGCATCAGGCAGATAACCGGTTTTAAGCTCGATAAGTTTTCCTGTAAGCAGATCGGCAGCAAGACACATGAAGGGGATGGGTAACTTTGAAAAGTTGTTAATGCCGGCGGCCGGCCATGCATAATAACTAAACAGGCTTTCAATCTGCTGTCCGTTTATTAAACCGGAAGGAAGAGTAACCCTGATCGATGTAAGAGGAAGCGAAATAATACTGTTGTCAAAATGCTCCTTCTCCGGAAAAATTACTTTATTCTCTTCGATTATGTTGGATAACAGAAGATTCCAGTTCATCACCTTCAGGATCTTATGGATGCTATCGGCAGAATATCCAAGCGCGTACATTCCCCCGATAATACTGCCCATGCTAACACCTGTAATGTAGTCGGGTCTAAGGCCGGCTTCCTCCATGACTTTAAGAACCCCGACGTGAGCCATCCCGAGCGATCCTCCCCCGCTTAATACCAATCCAAGTTTCGGCCTTGCATTTCCCTGCTGACCATTTGCGACATGTCCCGTTATAAAAAGAAACAGAAATAAGAATATAAAGCAGAGGGCCTTTTTCAATGGTTTACAGTTTCGTGGAAATACATCAGGATATAAGATATCACCTTAACCTTCAAAATTCCGGCATTTAAAGGCAAGTTACTAAATTTGAGTAATTTTACCGTGTGAATGAGATAACAAAAGAGGTGGCAAATTGTTTGCCGACAACGAGGAAAGAGATTGACGCATTGGGCTGGGATCAGCCTGATGTTATTATTTTCAGTGGAGATGCCTATGTCGATCATCCATCTTTTGGTCCGGCGGTAATCGGAAGAGTGATGGAAGCGGAAGGTTTTCGTGTTGCACTGGTTCCGCAGCCCAACTGGAAGGATGACCTTCGTGATTTCCGGAAGATGGGCCCACCTAAATACTTCTTCGGAGTTACAGCTGGAAATATGGATTCGATGGTAAACCACTACACTGCCGCCCGTCGCCTGCGTTCGGATGATGCTTACACTCCGGGTGGGAAACCGGGATTCCGGCCCGATTATCCCACAATAGTCTACACAAAGATCCTTAAAAAACTGTATCCTGATGTGCCGGTTGTGATAGGAGGGATTGAAGCCTCGATGCGGCGGCTCACGCATTATGATTATTGGAAAGACAAACTTGAACCATCAATACTTCTCTCAAGCGGCGCTGATTTGCTGATTTACGGGATGGGTGAACAGCCGGTAAGGGATATTGTCAAGCTGCTGATGAAAGGAGTTCCATTCCCATCTCTGACAACAGTCAGCCAGACAGTTATTTCAAGGAGTACCAGTGCTCAGCTGCCCGTGAATAAAAACTGGAAGGATATTCAGCTGAGCTCATATGAAAAATGTTTAGCCGATAAAAAGATTTTTGCATCAAATTTCATGATTTTCGAGAAAGAGTCCAATAAGATAGATGCTGCAAGACTTATTGAGCCATCGGGAAAGATGAATGTAATTGTAAATCCTCCATACAGGCCAATGGCTGAAGCTGAAGCTGACATGACTTATGATCTGCCCTACAGCTACCTGCCTCATCCAAGGTACAACAGCAAGGACCCGATCCCGGCATACGAGATGATAAAATTCTCAATAAATATTCACAGGGGATGTTTCGGCGGATGCAGTTTCTGCGCAATTGCTGCTCACCAGGGTAAACAGATAGTAAGACGTTCCGAAAAATCAATACTGGCTGAAGTTGAAAAGGTAAAAAGCTTGCCGGGTTTCAAGGGATATCTTTCTGACCTTGGCGGTCCGTCGGCAAACATGTACATGATGAAAGGAAAGGATCCTGAAGTGTGCCTGAAATGTTCACGCCCTTCATGTATCTGGCCGCAGGTATGCAGAAACCTCGATACAGATCACACCGGGCTTACAGGTCTTTACAGAAAAGTGACCAGGATTCCGGGGATAAAAAAAGCCTTTATTGGGAGCGGTGTCAGGTACGACCTCCTTTTTCCTGAATGGAATAAAAATGCAGGGAAGGGTGAAAGGGAGTATCTTGAAGAGCTCACGGTAAATCATGTTTCCGGCAGGTTAAAGGTTGCACCTGAACATACTGCTCCGCATGTTCTTAATCTTATGCGGAAAGTACCGTTCAATCTGTTCAGGAAACTTAAGGAACAGTTTGAAAGGATCACCAGGAGGGAGGGCCTTCAATATCAGATTATTCCTTATTTTATTTCATCTCATCCGGGTTCTTCCGAGGGTGACATGTCGGAGCTGGCGGAGGAGGTGAGGAGCCTGGGTATAAAGCCTGAGCAGGTGCAGGATTTCACTCCGACACCAATGACCCTTTCGACTGCGATATATTATTGCGGCTTTGACCCGTATACAGGTAAAAAAGTATATGTCGCGCGTGGGATTGAGGAAAAAAGGAAGCAGAAGGAGTATTTTTTCTGGTACAAGCCCGACCGTTTCCATTAGAGAAAAAGCCGGGGATAGTAAACCCCGGCTCTTCATCAAC
>DAIUKI010000238.1:0-4874 GCA_036848255.1 Bacteroidales bacterium
CATCATTTGTCAGTTCAATATTACAGCGCATAAGGAAGGCCTTTAGCTGATTATATATTTTTTTCAGGGATTTTGATAACTTTGTTTTTCTGAATCAGACAATACTTCATTCATCGATCCTGTCCTATAACCAGTTAGGTCTATAGTTATGTAATTGTATCCTGATTTAAGGCAAATTTCTTTAAGCTTATCCCTCATTCTCCAGGCTTTATCCATTTCATCCTGAGTAAATTCATATCTTGCAATGTTTTCATGACTCCTAATTCGGAACTGACTGAAACCAAGTTTCCTTACCTCAAATTCAGCTATCGACAGTCTGTCGAGTTTTGACCTGGTAATCTTTTCACCATAAGGAAAGCGCGAAGCGAGGCATGCATAAGATTGCTTTGTGGCGGTTGGCAGATTCAATTCTGAAGAGAAATATCGGATATCATTCTTTGTAAAACAGGATTCTGCAAGCGGTGAAATTATACCCATCTCATGTTTAGCTTTCATCCCCGGACGAAAATCTTTAAGATCCTCAGCATTACTACCATCAAAAACTGCTTCATAACCTTCCACAGTAGCAATATGTTTGATTTTCCCAAACAACTCACTTTTGCAGTAGTAGCATCTGTCAGGAGGATTATCTGCATAACCTGGTATATCTATCTCTTCAGAAACAATTATTCTATGCTTTATTCCCAAAAGCTTTGAAATTGATTTTGCTTCCTCAAGTTCATAAAAGGGATAAGTACTTGATGTAGCGGTAATCAATAACATGTTATTTCTGTAAATATCTTTTGCAATACGAGCCAGAAAAGTACTATCAACCCCACCGGAGAAAGCAATTATTACGCTCTCAAATGCTTTGAGAATTGCTTTTAAAGATTCAAGTTTTTCTTCCAATTTTCCCATAATTAATTTCTTAAATTCAATGGAATTTCTTCCAAACATCAATGTGAAGATCTTTTAACCCGATTGGTATAATAGATTGATATCCCTATTGAAACCAATGCAAGGAACAACAGAGCCAAAACTCTGTAAATGATCCCAATACTTGCCAGGTCGATAATGAAAAGGTAAAACGCAGCGCATATCATTGTCCCGAGTGCCATATATCTGTATTTTATATTCTTAAGCAAAAAACTTAGGAAAAAATAGAGTAGTGCCGCCCCAGTCCATGAAAGAGTTACAAATTGTCTGGGGAGTCCATGATATAAAGCGAACAATACCATAAAGAACCCTTCAATGAGATAAAAATTTCTTATAAGATCTGTTTTAATATTAAGACGCTCCTTTTGCCAGTTTATAATTCTTGCAGAAATCAATGGCACAAGCGCAAGAGAAAAATTAACTCCATCGACAGATTTTTGAGATAGCATATAAACAAGAAGTATGGTAAGGAACAGGAGGCTATTCATAACTATGATTAACCGGTTACGAAACCACAATGCCATTGTAACGACGACCAGGCTTTGAACGGAAAGAAGCAAAAATACATTTGGCAGTCCAACCATTCCGTAAAGTGATATACTCATGGCCAGAAATCCATAGAGAGCATAGAAAGCAGATGCAAATTTCCAATCGGATGCGGATTTTAAAATTACAGAATAGATAAGACAACAGATTGTAACTACTGAAAACACTTCCACATAGCTTCCTCCGAAATATTTAGTTGAAACTAAAGTCAGAAGCAGGGTGAAAAATACTCCGTTTAATATAATCGCACCGATTATTAAATCATCATTGCTCCCATCGTTTTTTCGTAATAACGGCAACACTGAAAAACATCCTCCAAGTGCAAACAGATAAAAGTGACCATAATTATGGTCTGCAAGTATTTGCATAGGATGATCCATAATGGGATTTCCGAAAAGCCACATGAAAAAAGCAGCATAAACCAAAATAATTGCAGCTATAAGCAAAAATTGCCAATTATGTTTAAAGAAGAAGTAAACAGCTCCGATCGCTGTAAAGGTTATTAAAGGAAGCATTATATGTGTTGTATCGCTCATAATTGCAGTGAAAAGAGCAAAGATTACTACAAGGAAACCAAAAGTCTGCGATCCGTTTTTAAGAGTTGTATATATCTGAAATGCTATAACCAGACTAAGTATAACCAGTACAATAATCTTACTCGAAATTAAGGGATGCAAAGAAAAGAAGTGCATCTTAAAGGCTTCATAAAACAGGAGAACCTGGCCATTTATTTTTAACATAAACGACAGGCTTGAATTTGTTTTTTTCAGATAATTAGAAATCGAGAATATTATACAAACAGAGGAAACTCCTATAACCAAAGATAAAAGACCATGTCCCTGCGCTATAATATATTCTGTAAAAAATACTATCGCAAAGAGAAGGACAAAATTGCCAAGCCATGCCAGTCCAATTCTTCCAATCCTGGATTCAAGTCCCTTTTCCTCATCAATTATTGCTTCTGACAAGGAGGATGACTCATTAGTTTGTTGTTCGCCTGCCTCTTCTGATGGTTGACGAAGTTTATTAAGTGCCAGTTCCGATTCAAGAATTACCAGGCGTAGTTCAATCGACTTAAGCCGGTCCTCAAAATTTTCTAATTTGATATCCTGGTGTGCCATAAAATTTCATTCTTTCTCTTCCACCATCTTCCATGGAGGAAGAAGCCATAACAGAAAAGCAAGTATACCAAACGGCAGTAATAGCCAGAACGCAGCCATAAGTGTCCCGTCAAGGCCAATCAATCCCAGTTTGAAGCTGGTAAATCCTGAATAGCTTTTTGAGAATAGCTGGCCACCGATCACTACATTCCACCTCATCGAATAAACGCCTATAAGAGCAAGTATGCTGACCAAAAGATATAAGGTCTTACGAATTGATATAGTACGCTTATAGAACTGAAGGAATGCCAGAATAATCAAAGGGATAATTGTTCCGATAAGACCCTGACTGATAAAAAGTGTTAGATATAGCTTTCCCGAAACAAGAAGTTTGATAATCTCAAACGACTCATCAGATTCATATATTCTGTGTATTTGATCCAGGCCTTCAAGTGCAAAATCAAGAATAAGGATAAAGAACAGATACCTGCCAATTGTATCCAGAACTTTTAGTTCAATGGGTTGTTTCCTGAAATAGGAAATAGCCATATAGATAAACATTACCAGGGCTATTCCTGAAACCATTGCTGAAAAAAGGAATATGATAGGCATAAGGGGGGTTGACCACCATGGATTGGCTTTTATTGAACCAAAAATAAATCCCACATAGCCATGCAAAATAAAGGCAGAAGGAATCCCTACAATTGTTATCAGATACCCGAGCTTCTTATCCCATCTTACCGTCTCATGGGAGATGTCGTTAAGCCCCAGCGTTAGTATCCTGTACACCCATTTCATTATGCCTTTCTTTTCTTTTGACCATACTACCATGCTTTCTCTGTAATCGAACCAGATCTCGAGCAGCAGAACCACCATAAGATACCACAGGTAAACAAATCCAAATATTGCCATAGCTGAGGAAGAATGTGGGGTTATCATTATTTCATACGCTCTTTGTGGTTGTGTAAGATGACTTATTAATGGAAGCGTCGCTACCAGAAGAAAAGATAGTGCGGTAAGCAGGGCAATGTGGTAGGTAGGTTTCAATACCCTGACATTGAAAACTCTTTCAAGAGACGCAAGGATAAAAGCTCCTGCAACCAGTCCGGTTATAAACGGATAGACGACAATCAAAATCCCCCATTGAAGATCAAGTTCATTAGGGAAAATGTAACCTTGTGCTTTTGAAAGCATTTCATAAAGATGCTGGATATGCGGTTCCATATTATTTTACCTCCGAACTAAGTGCGTTATAATAAAGTTTTGATCCGGTATTCAGATGTGGTCTTAGCACCTGGGTGGTATGTTCTTTCAGAAACTTAACTATCTGACTGTTCCGGTCTTTAAGGTTACCATACATTCTGGCCCCGGTTGGACAGACCTCTATACATACTGGATCCAGGTTCTTTTTCAGCCTGTGATAGCACAATGTGCATTTACTTGCCACCTTTTTTTCGGGATGAATAAACCTGCATCCATATGGACAGGCCTGCACACAATAGCGGCAACCGATACAATATTTTTCATCAATTAGTACAATCCCTTCAGGACTGTCGAATGTTGCTCCTACAGGGCACACCTGAATGCATGGAGACTTGGAACAGTGGTTGCACATCTTTGGGACAAAAAATGATTTAAAGATCTCCCCGTCAGGAACCCGCTGTTCAAATCCATCAATTCCGCCATTGGGCGATATGATATCAACACTCCCGTCATTTTTAATAGTGTATTGTTCCACCCAGGTGCGAAAAAAGAATGGTTCCTCAGGAACATCATTTTCAACTTTACACGATTTTGCACATTTGCCACAACCAATACACTTTTCAATATCAAATACGATTCCATACCATGGAAGACTCTCATCTTTTGGTTCAGCGGTAAAAAGCAAATACCTGGTTGAACCCAGCAATTTAATACTGATGACAGTTCCGGCTACCGCTGCTGCTGATTTAAGAAATTTTCTCCTTGATGGCTTTACTCTTTCATGTTCCATGGCTGATGCGGATTATGACATTCTATACAATTCTTCTGGGTATTATGCTCTTCAAGGCTTACCTGGAATATTGCATTTTTTTGTTTTGCTGCATTTGTGGAATGGCATATTCCACAGGATTCACGGCCTACAGGCAACTCCAATAAAGTGGTATCACCGTTTTCCGAATGCCTCTGACCTGGTCCGTGGCATGTCTCACAGCGGATCTCACTGTGTACATCCTGCTGTTTAAGATCCTCAATATCCTGGTGACAGTTGAAGCAAACTTTCTGTCCGGCGTACATCACCGGTGTCTGTGCAGTTTCCTCAAGCGAAGCGCC
>DAIUKI010000239.1:0-4868 GCA_036848255.1 Bacteroidales bacterium
CATCTGCATCCTCAACGGCATACTCCCTTATCTGTTCAACCGGAACTGACCGCATGTTCTTCTGGTTATTACCCTTTTCACCTATCAGCGCTTCAATATGAACAGGACTGTACGACAGATAGGTTTCGGAAAGAAGGTTCATGTTGTGCCTCATATCGGGCTCAAGGAGGTAATGCGCGATCATGGTGTCGAACAGGCTGCCCTTTACTTCAATACCATAGTTTGCAAGAACCTGGATGTCAAACTTCAGGTTCTGCCCGATCTTTTTAACAGAACTGCTTTCAAAGACAGGTTTCAGGATCCTGAGTTTTTCCATAGTTTCTTCCCTCGATTCCGGGAAATGAACCAGCCAGCCTGAACCTTTTTCCCATGAAAATGCAAGAGCCACCAATTCTGAATCGAGTGAATTAATGCCTGTGGTTTCAGTATCAAAACAGATCTCTTTCTGCTTTAGTGCCATTGATGCAAAATCGACGAGCTCTTTCAGTCCTTCAATAAGGACATAATTATGAGGAACTGTATCGATTGTCGATTTTTCAGATAAGCCGTCAATCTGCCCGTTGTCGAAAAGAGAGCCCTGTGACGGTTCTGACGGAGGCATAAACAGCGGTCCGGTTTCCGCAGCCTTTGAGCTTTTATCGATTTCGGGAAGAATCTCTGCTGCAATTGTCCTGAATTCAAGTTCATTGAAAAGATTCCTGAGCTTTTCCCGGTCGGGTGTTTCAAGCACCAGTTCATCCTCCTTCAGTTCTACCGGAACGTTCAGTTCAATTGTTGCAAGTTTCTTTGAAAGCTCAATCTGTTCCCTGTTGTTTTCGATGATCTCCTTCAGCCTGCCCTTAAGCTCTTCAGTATGCCTGAATAACTCTTCGACGGATCCATATTCGGAGATCAGTTTCATCGCTGTTTTTGGTCCAACTCCCGGGGCACCCGGAATATTATCGGCAGTATCGCCCATAAGAGCAAGGATATCAATCACCTGCTCAGGATGCTGAACCGAAAATTCCTGTTTCACTTCTTCAACTCCCCACCTGATTGATTCGTTCCCGCTTCTCGAAGGCTTCAGCATGAAAATCCTGTCGGAAACAAGCTGGGCAAAATCTTTATCAGGAGTCATCATGTAAGTTACAAATCCTTTGCCTGATGCTTTTTTTGCAAGTGTTCCGATTATATCGTCCGCTTCAAATCCGGGGCAATCGATAATCGGTATTTTATAAGCTTCAAGGAGCCTTTTGATATATGGAACGGCATTCCTGATATCTTCAGGTGTTTCATCACGGTTGGCCTTGTATTCCTTGTACATCACATGCCTGAAAGTTGGTTCATGGGTATCAAAAGCCACAGCTATATGAGTTGGTTTTTGCTTCTGGAGAACCTCCCTGAGAGCCAGGAGAAATCCGAAAATCGCCGAAGTGTTCATCCCCCTTGAGGTAACTCTCGGATTTTTAATAAAGGCATAGTATGCACGGAAAATCAGTGCATAGGCATCCAGTAAAAAAAGTTTCTTTTGTTGAATTTCTGACATATCGTGTTTAAACATTATCTGATGCATGCCACTCCGCGAAGGAAGTTGCAGTTTCATAAAGCTTTAGGCTGTGCAGCCTTATCTTCTCCGGAAGATGTTTTTTTATCCTTGATGCAAAATCGGTTGCAAGGTTCTCGCACGTAGGCTGGTAGCCTACAACAATAGTGTTTCCGAACATTGTTTTAAAGGCTTCCAACTTCTCCCGGTCATAATCAGCCGAAACGGTAACTGCATGATCGAACAGGTTTATAATCTCTCTTTTCACAATATCCTTCAGATCGGAGAAATCGATAACCATTCCATTTTTGGGGTCCTGCGGATCATCTGAAGGAATACCAGACAATGTAACAAAAAGTTTGTATGAATGTCCGTGAACGTTTCTGCACGGCCCGTCGTAATTCCATAATGCGTGTGCCATTTCAAAGGAGAATTCCTTTGTTACCCTGATTATTGTTCCCATCAGATATTTCCATTTAACTGTCACAAATTTAACCAACTTCCCCGAATAAAGTTTTTTATTTCACCCTGTTATCGAGACAATAAAGCAATATTTATCATGTTATTATCAGGTTCTTATTAAATTCGTATCTTTGCAGTCCGTTACAATTAATTCATCGCGTCCAGATGGAAGAAAATAAAATCCGGCTTACTTTTCCAGCATTATTTAATGAGACTGTACGGAAATACGGCAGCCATAATGCTTATGCCTTTGTTGGCGAAAGACCCAAGACATATGATGATTCCGCAAGGGAGATCAGTACACTTACGGCTCTTCTTGAAAAAACCGGCATTAAACCAGGCGATAAGGTGGCGCTTCTGAGCAGCAATATGCCCAACTGGAGCTCTGCCTATTTTTCAATAACATTTATGGGAGCAGTGGTTGTTCCTATACTGCCTGATTTTTCAACAACCGAGGTCGGGAATGTTCTCATCCATTCAGGAGCCAGAGCAATTTTTGTTTCTTCATCACAGCTACCAAAGATTGAAGGGTTTAAATCCCAAGAGCTCAAAACCGGAATTCTTATTGAGGATTATTCGATTCTCTTTTCCGAAAACAAGTCTTTTGTCTATGATCCTTCCGCAAAACCTGTAAAAACATATGATGTTGCAGAAGACGACCTTGCATCAATAATCTACACATCAGGGACGACAGGCCGGTCAAAGGGAGTGATGCTTACTCATAAAAATATCTCATTCAATGCTGTAAAGGGC
The DNA here is from genome assembly GCA_036848255.1 of Bacteroidales bacterium. GTDB lineage: Bacteria > Bacteroidota > Bacteroidia > Bacteroidales > VadinHA17 > LD21. The sequence continues at coordinate 2,738 of DAIUKI010000239.1, forward strand.
ATGGTTATTCAGCCAATTAACGAGAATGACAGGTTTTTATCGGTATTGCCATTATCGCATACTTACGAGAACACACTGGGCCTAATGCTCCCTCTCCTGGGCGGAGCTTGTGTTTACTATCTGCGAAAACCCCCTACCCCGGCAGTTCTTATTCCTGCCATGGCTGAAGTCAAGCCGACAATTATGCTGACGGTACCATTGATAATGGAAAAGATCTATTTTAACAAAATACTCCCGACTTTCAACGAAAAGAAGATATTGAGTATGCTATACAAAATATCCTTTATCAGGAAGAAACTCCATCTCGTTGCAGGGAAGAAGCTTTACAAGACATTCGGCGGACATCTTAAATTCTATGGAATCGGCGGGGCCAAGCTTAACAAGAGTGTCGAAAAGTTTCTTCTTGAGGCAAAATTCCCATATGCTATCGGTTACGGGCTGACTGAAACATCACCATTGCTTGCCGGAGCCAATCCTTCCAATTCGGTATTTGATTCAACAGGCCCGGCAATTGAGGGTATCGAACTTAAAATAAACAATCCCGACAAAAAAACCGGAGAAGGCGAGATATGGGCAAGGGGACCCAGCGTGATGAAGGGCTACTACAAGGAACCTGAAATGACCAGGGAGGTCCTGACAGATGACGGATGGTTCAGGACCGGAGACCTTGGTACATTTGATTCAAATATGAATCTGTACATAAAGGGAAGGCTCAAAAATATGATCGTGGGAGCAAGCGGAGAGAATATTTATCCTGAGGAAATAGAATCGGTCATCAATAATTTCAGGTTTGTCGTTGAATCGCTTGTGATTCAGCAAAAAGGAAAACTGGTGGCATATGTCCATCTGAATATGGAAGAGCTTGAAAAGAAGTATCAGGACCTTAAAGATGGTATGACCCGGCAATATGAAGAGAAAAAGGAAGAACTGCTTCTTGAGCTCCAGGAGTACGTTAACTCTAATGTGAGTAAATTCTGTCAGATCAACAAAGTTGTTTTACAACCGGTTCCGTTCCAGAAGACGGCAACCATGAAGATAAAACGATTTCTGTATACATAGAATGTAGTAAGGGCGTTGCATGCAACGCCCCTACGGTTATTTATTTTACAGCGGCATTGTATCTCTTGCTGACTTCTTCCCAGTTTACAACTTTCCAGAAAGCCTCCACATAATCTGCCCTTTTGTTCTGATACTTGAGGTAATAGGCATGCTCCCAGACGTCGATTGCAAGCAGCGGTGTTCCCTTTATCGCTGATACATCCATTAGCGGATTATCCTGGTTCGGGGTGCTGCCGACTGCCAGTCTTTTATCAGCCGTAACATAGAGCCATGCCCAGCCGCTTCCGAAGCGTGTTTTTGCTGAATTGCCGAAGAGCTCCCTGAATTTGTCAAAGGAGCCGAATTCCTTAACCAGGGCCGCATTCAGTTCTGCAGAGGGACCTGCTGATTTTGGTGCAAGGTTGTTCCAGAAAAAGACATGGTTATAAAAACCACCGCCATTGTTTCTGACTGCATCACCTGCTTCCGAAACCTTTGAGAATATCTGGTCAATTGTGCTGTTTTCAAGGGCTGTCCCCTTTATGGCAGCAGTAAAATTATTGAAATAAGTACGATGATGCTTGTCGTAATGGATCTCCATCGTGCGCGCATCAATGTAAGGTTCTAGCGCATCATAGCCATATGGCAATGCCGGGAATACATGAATGTCGAATTTTTCCATTGTAGTGTTTTTTAAGTTTTCAGGGTCCCCTGCAAAGGATTTTACTGCCAAAAGAATGGCAATAATCCCGAGACCCGATTTTTTCATAATGTTTTTCTTATCCATTGATCGAATTTTTACAGTTAACAAGAATCTGAAATTATTGTTCATTTCAATAAATATCTTCGCTGATAAATGTTTTTTAGTATTTTTTAATACAGTAAAGTAAAAAATTCATACTTTTATAAGAATTATTTCCTGTAACTACTTAACTTTAAACCTGTTCTCTATGTCAAGAAAAAGATTGCCAATCTTCCTGTTAGGATTGATCATTGCTTTGGCCGTAGTCTCCTGCGGTAAAAGCAAAAAAACAACAGATAACACTGAACCAATGGAAAAATCCCTTATTGAGGTTTCAATAGGAGGAATGAC
>DAIUKI010000240.1:0-4859 GCA_036848255.1 Bacteroidales bacterium
TTAATATTATTAACCAAATAAATTTGGCTATTTTTTAAAGATTATACAGAAAAGAATTCAGAACTTTGACCATCTCATCAAATGAGCTTGGGCTTGTAGGTTATAGGCAAATGACGTAATCGGCCCGATTCTCCCTCTTCAAATCAACCGAAGATGATGTCCAAAACCTGAATTATGCAGTTGCATAAAATTTAATTGATACAGATTAAAATATTTCTCAAATTTGATAATGTAATAATATTAAACCGGAGGCATTGCTATGAACACACTTTTTCTTATTTATCTTATAGTCGAAGCGATATTTGGTATTGGCTTCCTCTTTGTTCCTGGTCTTTTGATGGATCCAATGGGTGTGACCCTTGATGAAACATCAACAACCTTTGCCAGGTTGTTTGGTTCGTTGCTAATCAGTATACCTGTTCTGTTGTTTTTTGCACGCAAATCAGTCAGCTCAGAGTTTAAAAGAGTAGTAGTATATTGCATTTTTATTTATCTGCTAGCAAGTACAATTATTCTTCTGATTACTCAAATAAATGGTCTGATGAATACCATGGGCTGGAGTATTGTCATCCTCCACCTTGTCTTTATGGTTTGGTTCGGTTATTACCTGGTAATATCAGAGAAGAGGGATCCCCATAAAACCTGATCTATGAACAATATATTCAATGCCCCGTCAATCGGCCCAGTTCGGATCGAGTTTATCATATTCGGACTTATCCTTCTCGGGGTGGCACTGTTTCACAAGCAAACATTCTGGGTGGCGGTCATAGGTTTATGTGTATTGTTGGTATTTAAATTCATTTTTGATCCTGGTTTTAACCTTCTGGAACATTTGTTTGGGACTACTCCAATGGCAGAACAAATAATGGATAAGGAATTACGTCAGGGAGAATGGGGAATCATTTTGAACCTATTGGGATTGCTTCTTGGGTTTGCACTTCTTTCAAAAATATTTGAAGAATCAGGAGTTCCAGGCACCTTACCAAAGTTCCTGCCCAACGACTGGAAAGGACCTGCTTTGCTGCTTGTATTTATCTTTATTCTCTCATCATTTCTCGATAATATCGCTGCTGCTCTTATAGGAGGAACGGTAGCACTGGTTGTCTTTAAAAATAAGGTACATATCGGATATATTGCGGCTATAGTGGCTGCTAGTAATGCAGGAGGTAGCGGTAGTGTAGTAGGCGATACTACAACGACAATGATGTGGATTGACGGAGTAAGTCCGCTGAATGTTTTGCATGCTTATGTTGCAGCTGGAGTTGCACTTGTATTCTTTGTGTGGTTTGCTGCTCATCAGCAAGATAAATACCATCCTATACAAAAGGATTCAGCTACTGATGTTAAGATTGACTGGCTCAAAATACTTACTGTTGCCCTGATACTCGCAGGCGCAATAATTTCAAATTTCCTTTATGATATGCCGGCCTTAGGTGTTTGGATAGCAATCCTGATAGGTGCCATGATTAGACCAATACCCTGGAAAGAAGTCCAGGGATCAATCAAAGGAACTATCTTTCTTCTCTGTCTCGTAATGTGCGCATCTTTAATGCCAGTTGAAGAACTTCCTGATGCTTCATGGATGACCGCATTTGCACTCGGATTCCTTTCGGCAGTATTTGATAACATCCCTCTGACCAAACTATGTCTCGAACAAGGACATTATGACTGGGGGATGCTTGCATACACTGTCGGCTTCGGTGGATCAATGATATGGTTTGGTTCTTCAGCAGGTGTGGCTATAACAAACAAATTTCCCGAAGCACGCAACGTTGTCCTATGGGTTAAAAATGGATGGCATGTTGCAGCTGCTTATATTATAGGATTCTTTGTGCTGTATTTATTACTCGGATGGGAACCAGCCGATAATAATGAACATAAGATCATAAATTGTCCGGTACCAGACTGCCCTATGGCGATTAAACCAATTTCAGTATCAGAACCAGGAACTATAGGTTATTTTGATGCTGTAAAATAACAGCATTCAGTGCATAGGTCACCTCCCTGCAGGTAACGACTACGAAAAATCAGACCTCTTTCAATTCCAAAAATAGTATTTGCACCTGAAAAGACATGATTTAAACAGTATTAAAGAGGATCAAGTTATTTAAATTGCAGGAATAATCATCAAGGTAAGAATTTGATTATTGAACTTCAGAGATGAACATATGATCAGCATTACGACGTTGCCTGTAAGAGATCCTGTTTTGGTCTTTGCAATTATACTTCTTATAATACTTATATCGTCTGTGATATTGAGAAAATTCAGAATCCCTGGTATCATCGGACTGATAATTTCAGGCATCATAATCGGGCCAGCAGGGTTAAATATAATTGAAAAAAATCAAGCTATCGATCTGTTTGCTACAATTGGAATGCTTTTCCTGATGTTCATAGCAGGTTTGGATCTCGACCAGCAGCAATTCCGCCGGACAAAATACAAAAGTATGCTCTTCGGATTTCTTACATACACCATCCCATTTGGGATCGGGCTACCAGTTTGTTATTATCTCCTTGATTATAACCTTATTTCAAGCCTAATGATTTCCAATATGTTTGCCACACATACGATGGTTTCGTACCCTATTGTCTCAAGACTGGGGTTGACTAGAAATGAAGCCGTTGCAGTGGCTACTGGAGGTACTGTCATTACTGACACACTTGTGTTGTTCGTTCTGGCAGTCATAACTGGCACTGCAACAGAAGGGGGCGGGGTTAGCCTTTATGTCACTTTATTCGTCTCTTTCATCTTTTTCCTTCTTTTTATGGTTTATGCAATACTTCCTGTTTCACGATGGGCATTTCGTCGTCTTGAAGATGATAACTATTCCCAATTTGTTTTTGCTGCTTTTGTGGTTTTCGTCTGCGCAATTCTGGCTATGGCAGCAGGTCTTGAACCAATTATTGGTGCTTTTGCTGCAGGTTTTGTACTCAATAGGATGATTCCAACCGAATCAATTCTCAGGAACAGGATCGATTTTACGGGAAACGCTTTATTTATCCCATTTTTTCTGGTCAGTGTCGGGATGATTGTTGATCTCCGTACCATCTTTACCAGTCCGATGGCAATTATTATCGCGATTGTTCTCACTACGGTGGCACTCGCAGGGAAATATGCAGCATCTGAAATGACTTCGCGCATACTCGGATTCACTGCAGATCAACGCAGACTCCTTTTTGGGCTTACCAGTTCACATGCTGCTGCAATACTTGCAGTGATTATGGTTGGTTACAGGATAGGAATCGTTGATGAAAATGTAATCAACGGAACAATAATTCTAATCCTCATAACGTGTCTTGTATCTTCTGTTGTAACAGAGTCTGCAGGAAGAAAAATTGCTCTTAGTGGAAACGAAAGTACAAATCAATCCTTTGATCAGCTACACGAAACCATAATTGTTTCACTCTCAAATCCTCAGAATATAGATAGGCTTCTCGATCTGGCCTTCGCCCTTAAAAAGAAAAATCATGCTAATCCACTGTACGGTCTTTTTGTTGTTGATGACGATGAAACTGCTAATGAAAAGCTGGCTCTGGCGAGATCAACTCTGGATCGTGCAGGAGGCAGGGCTTTGGCGGCAGAAAGGAAAATAGAAACCATTGTTACTATTGATAATAATGTTTCGGCAGGGATTAAACGCGTCGCGCGGGAAAAAAGTGCAACAGATATAATTGTCGGCATATCACGCAAACCAAATCTGGTTGACGTTCTTTTTGGTTGGTCTATTGAGCAGATGATTACAAAATCTTTACAGAACATCTATGTTTTTAACCCTGTCAATCCACTGAATTTATATAAAAAGATACATCTTCTCCTACCTCCGAACGCTGAGCAAGAGTTAAGTTTCATGCATATTATTAATAAAGTCATTGGCCTCGCAGAAGGCATTACTATCCCAATGGAATCTTATTCTTTTTTTCGGTCCACATTTTCGATAGAAAAACATCTCAAAAAGATAAGAAGCCTGTTGGTACATAAGTCATATCCATATACCAGCGAAAAAGAATTGTTTGAGGTAAAATTGATAATTGGGAGTGATGATCTTCTGGTTGTTGTATCTCCTCAGAGAGGAAGTATCTCATACAGTCCAACCTATGATACTTTTCTGAAAAGGATTTTAAAAGACAATGAAGAGAATGGGTACATTATTATCTATCCTGGAATGGTCAGTGTCTGAACTATCGTATTGAGCTTTGATGCAGTTATTTATGGTCACAATCACTGTTTTCCGGATAATCTAAGGAACTTAGCAGCATTATTATATAGAATGTCTCTTTTCTGTTTATAAGTAAGAAAATCTGCATTATTAATAAAATCAACCGAAAGTCCTATTGCGCCTGGCCATACCATTTCATCTGAACCATACATAATCCTGTCAGTCAATCCGTATTTACCAGCTTTTATCAGAAACTCTTTCACTGATTCTATTGTGTAATTATCGGCCCAGGTTACTACTCCTATATCCGCATAAACATTTGAAAACATATACATGATTGCTAAAGTTTCATCCCCAAACAGAGGCAATGCTGCATGCATTATATTCACCCTGAGCTTTGGGAACTTAATCAGTACATCCTGAATCATTAGAGGATTTCCAAATTCAATACGCATATCAGGGAAGTTTGATAATTGTGAACCGGGAGGTGCCAAACCGAAATGAATCCCGACAGGCAGGTCATAACTGACTGCTATTTTATATATCGTATCCATTATCGGATCATTTGGAGCTAATCCATAATACCCCAATAGTTTTCATTGGAAAATACATGCAGATGCATATCAATCACAGGAAGCTTGTATGTATTCTCCTGCCCTAATCATTTCACTATACCTAAACTGAACATTAATAAAGAGAATA
>DAIUKI010000241.1:0-4855 GCA_036848255.1 Bacteroidales bacterium
GTGACACTACTTTGTCAAGTAGTCCAATTACTTATGTCCGATAGGATTTTAAAAACATTTTCCACGGGAGAGTTAATAATTATCTCTTCTTTAGAAAAACACTTAGCAGTCGGATCTATTTCTATAATCATTTTTTGTGCTTTTAAATGTATCGGTATTAATTACCCCGCTCATGTTTTAACAGTTCCGGATACGAATGCAGAAGAGTTGAATCCTTTTGCGATCAGCCACACACCTGTGAACACTTCCCAAAGTCCGCCTGGAATCGAGGAAACCAGGCCCAAGCCAGATCCCATGGTTTCCGACAACATTCGTCAGTTAAGTTGACTTTTTTCTTCAGAGTGCTTCTTAAAATTCCTCAAAGACAATCTCCTTATTTACCATCATACCTGCCGTTGTACCCATGGCCACTGCACTCGCCACAGTACGGATGCGGGTCGTGTTGTCGCCGCTGGCATAAATTCCATGTATACTTGTTTTCTGCAAAGCGTCGGTCCTGATGTACCCTTCAGCGGTCAATTCGCATCCGAGGGATTCAGGAATCCTGCAATGCTGCTCAAAAGGGCTCGAAGCGTACAGTGCTTCAACGTTAACTTTTGTACCATCCCGGAAGCATATCTTTTGAATATAACCATTGGCATGCTCCAGTTTTTCAACTTCCGCTTCAATAACTTTTATTCCATGACCATTAAGTTTAACCGTTTGTCCAGAAGTCAAAACTGATTTACCATTGATAAACAGTGTAAGGTCTTTTGTCCAGTTTGATATAAGCATGGAGATTTCAAAGCCATGCTCTCCGTTGCCCAGAATGCCGGTTCTTTTATTTCGTATTTCGTATCCGTGGCAATACGGACAATGAAGAATAGAAATGCCCCAGCATTCGACGGTTCCAGGAATTTCAGGCAATACATCCGTGATGCCGGTCGCAAAAATTAATTTCTTTGCAGTGAATGCTTCGCCGGCATCTGTTTGAATTTCAAAACCATTTTCAATTTTAGCTCCTTTTGTCGCCAAACCGTTGAAGAACGATACTGTATTATACCTTTCCACTTGCTGCCTTGCAAGTGTTGCAATTTCTTTTGGGGTCTTTCCGTCCTGAGTGATGAAGTTGTGCGAATAAGGCGATTGGCTGTTACAAGGTTTACCGCTATCAATAATCAAAACTTGTCTCAACGCCCTGCCTAAAGCCATGCCCGCAGCAAGTCCTGAATAACTTCCTCCAACTATTATCACGTCAAAATGTCTTTGATCTTTCATTCGATAATGTAATTAAAATACAGTTTAATGAAAACGGACAACAAGGGATGCCAATGCAAACCAGCCTCGTCGGTGTTAGTGGTTCGGTAGTGAGGTTTTTATTTTTTACTTCTTTTTAAGCTTTCTTTTACCCTGAATCTTACAACTTGTCCGATAAGCTTTAGAGGTAAAGGTTTATCTAACGGGAATTGTACTGATCCCCTTCCTTGTTTATATTTTGAGAGTTCTTTTGCAAATTCTGCATGCCCTGTGGGAGTAGCATAAAAGCCAATATGGTTCTTAAAACCTGCAAAGTAGACCAACGGTTTTCCATTTGTCTTATAAGCAGGCATTTGATATGCAAAACTTTCTTCTGCTTCAGGAGCATTCTCTTTAATAATGGCTCGTATTTGCTTTAGTAGTTCCTGAATATTTTCAGGGAATGATTTGATGTAATTGTCAACAGTCATTTTTTTTGTTTTTGACGACCTGTTCCGCGAAACCGGGAAACAACTTACCCATATTGTCGTATTAGCTGTTCGTGTTTTATTAATTACTTAGCTCTCATTTTATTTCCTTTGGGATCATGAGTCAGTTCAGCAAGTCCAAGTTTTTCCATTAAGGGCGGAACATACATACCGAACCGCCCGCGAAGCCCTTTCTTAAGACCATACCATCCACCAACAGGGTTTTTCTCAGAGCGACCCCATGCTTCAACTGTCCCGTCTTTAGCAGGTTTCTGTTCATCAGCGCTGCCAAGCTCCATCCAGTCACCCTGTTTTTTTAGCATTGAATGGAGATCAGCGAGACATCGATAATCATAGTACAAAACTGTTTTACCAACAGTACATGCTAACACTTCTTTGTTGTCCTTTACTTCTTTGTGCATAGTGAAGTCAGATGTAAGGGGAGGAGTTTTAAGTGTCCATGGATTCTCTTTTGTGCCTAGTTCAGTTGCCATTGTCATAAATTTAATTGATCAATTTCTAGCATTAAACATAAAGTAATATCACTTTGTTCAAGGCATTTATTAGCTTGCCTGCCGCGGAGGCGTGTTACCCGATCCTGCCCCGACCGAATCGAAGATCCTTACCGCAGCGGCAGGAGGGTCGGGGGCAGCACCGGGAAGTCCCGGGTAGGGCCGCTTAAAATTTTCTAATTATTTACCTGATTTATTATCCAGTCAGAAATCATACGGAGTGCCTGAGGTGATATAGTCTCCTCAATCCGAATATATTCATATTCTGAACCTGTTTCGGCTGTTTGAAAAAGATGGTTAAGTCCAGGAAGTTTTTTCACTGTAAAATTTTTATTGCCTCCTTCTTTCAATGCTTCTTCAATAACCAGGATATTTTTATCAGGATTTACTTGTTGATCTAATTCACCATAAATAGCGAGTACCGGACACTTTACATTAATAAGAATTGTTTTATTATCCATGCCTAAAATATAACGCCACCAGGGATTTAACACTTGCTTAATTTGAGCATCCTGTCTTCCTTTGGGCCAATTAAGTCTTGCCACTTCGTCTTTAGGCAACTTATTATAAATTTCCCAGAGGTTTTTTGCAGCTGTGGCAGAATCTGTAGTTTCCTTAGCGAGACTATATATTTTTTTACGCCAATTTCGCTCCAATTCAATATCTTCATCTTTTATGCCTTGTAGTTTCAATTGATTCAGGATTTGATCAATCACCACATCTTCAAAATTAGTAAAAGCTCCTGCCATGGACACGATAAATGCAACTTCAGAGGACTTTGAAGCTGCTAACGCAGCAGCCGTTCCCCCTTCACTATGACCAATGATTCCAATTTTTTTTGAATTTATCTCTTGTCTGCTTTTTAAAAATGTTATTCCTGCTAATGCATCTTCAGCAAAGTCACCAGTTGTTGATTGGTCGAAGATCCCGGTTGAACCACCAATTCCCCTGTCATCAACGCGTAAAACTGCTATTCCATTGCGAGTTAAATAATCAGCAATTATCCAAAAAGGTTTATGTTTTCCGGATTCTTCATTGCGGTCCTGCTGCCCTGAACCGGTGACGAGAATTACTGCAGGAATCTTGGTTTTTGATTTTGGGAATGTTAAGGTTCCTGCCAGCTTAATACCCGCTTTCTTGTTTTCAAAGACAACATTTTCTTCATCATAAGGATAAGGTTTTTTTGGCTCCTGGAGTCTTGATAATTCAGGTAATTTGTCAACGCGATTAAAAAGAATCGGAAATATTCCACCACGTTGTCTAAATTCGCTCATTATTCTTTTATATTCTGAATCAAATATCCCGGCAACTTCAATGCCTAATCCATTAATTCTAATGATAACCGAATCATTTTTATGAATAATTTCATCACAAGGAATATCTCCTGTTGCCTGATCTATAATGTTTAGAACTGCCTTATAAGAATTTTCCGTGGTTTTGGAAATAGTAATCCCCATCCTCAGTTTAGCAGTGTTGGGTATTTCCAGTTCGCCCAACCATGAACCTGTTATCGTATCCTTGATTAAAGACTCAGGAGGGCTTGAGAAAGTTAAATTGGATTCAAGCACTAAACCCATAATTATTAAAATGAAGATTAGGGATTTTGATAATGGTATCATAATATTTTGTTTTAATTTGTTAGTTTCTGAGCTTTAGACGTTTCTGGTAAAGCTAAAGTTATATATCATTATGACATTCTAATTTTCTGTAGAAAATTTGATAATTGATATCCCGATTAATGAAGATAATTCTTTTTTGGAGAGTTATGCTTACGTATTCTGTTTCGTTAGGCTAAATGAAACCTCTGAAACCCGCATTGTGTATGAGCCGTCGTTGACGATTAGGCGTTTTTTATGTTTTTTGGCTTTCCTCCTTTTATTATCAGCCATATTGCAAGTCCAAGCTCTCCAAGAGCCATCGGCAGAGCAAGTACAGTGTTCAATGTTTCAGTAAATTCTGATAATTGCGGAAGCATTGATTTTAACATGTGAACCACAACATAAGAAATCCCTGCAATCAGTGTCAAAATCCAAAGTACTTTTGGGATATACCTATGAACTTTCATAAGAATTGCTACGGTTAATAAATGTAAGCCAAATACAATCAGCCCAAGAGTCCATACCGTTTCAAATGAATTAAAATTACTGTTTAATAATTCGTTATTGTTCCCTTGCCCCAGATTCGCAACCAAAAAATATGTGGCTACTCCAAAAATAGCAGCATAAATTATTCTCAGAATGAAAGACATTATGGCAACTTTCTTATTATCATTTTTAAAAAACTGATAAATAGTCCACGAAACCAAAATGTCCAATATAATTACCAGGACAATTCCTATCAGCATCGAATGATAAAGTTGTAAGTTCCCTGACAGATTGCCATGTGTATTTTCAAGCTGATTTACATCAAAGAATTTTGGAAAAGCGTAACCAATAGAAAATCCTGATACTACAGCCATCAGGAAAAGTGAATATCCTGTAATTATTGCATTTATTCTTTGTCTGTACATTTTATTTCATGTTATTATCATTGCCGCATGGTCGTAAAACCCGTCAGGAGTCATATTGATTCCTGCAATTAATTTTCTTATAAGGAGGTGTTTATAGTCCAGTTGAATTAGAAGCTAGACAAATGACCCCG
>DAIUKI010000242.1:0-4850 GCA_036848255.1 Bacteroidales bacterium
TCTTCCCGGCAAAACAAAATTCATTACTCTCGACGGGATTGAGAGAAGCCTTTCATCACGCGACCTGATGATCTGCAACGAGGAGGAGGGAATGTGCATAGCTGGTGTATTCGGCGGGATAAAATCGGGTGTGACATCATCGACAAAGAACATCTTTCTCGAGAGTGCACACTTTAATCCGGTAGCTATACGAAAAACATCAAAAAGGCACGGACTTCAGACCGATGCATCATTCAGGTTTGAAAGAGGCACCGATCCAAACATTACAATCTGGGCGCTCAAAAGAGCAGCATTGCTGATGAGGGAGATAGCCGGAGGAAAGATCACATCGGACGTTATAGATGTATATCCGCAAAAAATTGAAAATGCCCGGACGGAAGTCACCTACAGGAATATCGAAAGACTGATTGGTAAAAAGATTGAAAAGGAAACTGTTCGCAGGATACTTGGCTTGCTTGATATTCTTATTTTGAAGGAGGAAAATGATACCCTTTTTCTTGAGATCCCTGCCTACCGTGTCGATGTTAAGATCGAAGCAGATGTGATTGAGGAGATACTCAGGATCTACGGCTATAACAATGTGGAGATCAGCAGCCATGTAAACTCAACACTGACTTATCTGGATAAACCAGACAGGGAAAAAGTTATAAATATTATCTCTGAACTTCTTTCGGCAAACGGGTTCGCAGAAATAATGTGCAATTCGCTAAATCCGGCAGCATGGTATAATGAGAATAATGATTTTGACTCCCGGCAGACTGTCATCCTTGCAAATCCGTTAAGCTCCGACCTTAATGCAATGAGACAGTCGCTTATCTTCGGAGGATTGAATTCAGTGATCTGGAACATCAACAGGCAATGCTTTGATCTCAAATTCTATGAATTCGGGAACTGCTATTACAGGTCAAAACCGCCAAATCCCGTTCCCATGGCAGATGATTTTGAAGAAAGGACCTCACTTGACCTTTTCATTACAGGAAAAACAGGAAAGGAGAATTGGAACCACAAGACAAATCCCACTGATTTCTTCCGGATAAAATCAGCAACGGAAATGGTGCTTGCCAGGCTCGGAATAAATATCTCTTCCCTTAAGAACAGTGAAAGCACCAAAGGATATTTCGCTGAATCGATAACATATATAAACAACAACAGACTTGTCGCTGAAGCAGGCAGAGTTTCAAAAACTTACCTTGCCAGGTTTGATATAGGGCAGGATGTTTTCTACAGCCATATTGAGTGGAACCATATTATGAAAATGATCCGACATAATGTCATTTCATATAACGAACTGCCGAAATATCCCTCCGTCAGACGCGACCTGGCCATTCTGCTTGATAAGGGAACCAGATTCGGGCAGATAAGGGAGATCGCCTTCAAAACTGAAAAGAGTATTCTCCGTGAAGTAGGATTATTTGATGTGTACGAAAGCGACAGCCTCGGTCCAAACAAAAAGTCGTATGCCATCAGCTTCCTGCTCAGGGATGATCTCAGAACATTGACTGACAAGAATATAGACAAAGTCATGAATAATCTGATCAGGGCATTTGAGAATGAGCTGGGGGCTAAGATAAGGTAATGCTCTGGCTTACACTCTTTCTTGTTTCTTGTTGCACGATGCATGTTGCTTTTTGCTTGTTGCTTGTTGAATCAACCAGCAACCTGCAACCAGCAACCAGCAACGCTTAAAAGTCATTCAGTAGTTTAAGAATAATGGGGAACATTATTAAAACAACAGGGAATTACTTTTCGCTGGTAAAATTTGCCCATACGGTTTTTGCGATGCCATTTGCGCTGATCGGGTTTACACTGGCCGTTTCAGAGACAGGGCATCAGTTCAGCTTAAGGCTTCTGGTTCTCGTCGTTCTTTGCATGATCTTTGCAAGGAACTCAGCTATGGGTTTTAACCGCCTTGCCGACAGGAAATTCGACTCACTTAACCCAAGAACAGATAAGAGGGAAATACCTGCAGGAAAAATCAGTACACGGGCAGCCACCCTGTTCGTCATTACCAATGCAATTCTATTTATCGTGGCTTCCGGTTTAATAAACCGGCTGACACTTATCCTTTCTCCGGTTGCCCTGCTGATAATACTGGGGTACAGTCTCACTAAGAGAATAACTTTTCTCTGTCATTTCATACTGGGTTTGGGGCTGAGTCTTGCTCCAATCGGCGCTTACATTTCAGTTACTGGAACCTTCAGTATTCTTCCTGTAATTTATTCATTGATTGTACTGACATGGGTTGGCGGATTTGATATCATCTATGCCCTGCAGGACGATGAGTTTGACAGAAAGCACAAACTTCATTCGATCCCATCGGCTGCCGGAAGGAAGAAAGCATTGATAATATCAGTGATGGTTCATTTTATGACATTCATTATGATTATTGCTGCAGGGTTGACAGGCAACGGAAATCTCCTTTACTGGACAGGGGCCTTCATTTTTACAGTTTTGCTCATAATGCAGCACCTATTGGTGAAACCGGATGATCTCAGCAGGGTTAACATTGCCTTTCAGACTACAAATGGTATCGCAAGCATTGTTTTTGCTTTTTTTGTGATCCTGGATATGGTGATCTTCAAATGACAAAGGTAAGGAAGGGGGTGAAGAAATTAAGAAGAGTGAAAAAAACATGGCAAATGATACATCCTCACTGTTTTTTTTGTTTCTTGGTATCCCAAATGAAAACGCCTGATGTCAGAGATCATTGTTAAAGAGGTACTCACGAAAAAAGAGCTTCGTGAGTTTATTTATCTTCCGGCTAAAATACACAAAGACGAACCGGCCTGGCTCCCACCCTTATATTCTGACGAATGGCACCTCTTCAACAGAAAGAAAAACAGGTCGTACCAGTATGCTGATACAATATTTTACCTTGCATACAGGGATGGAAAACCGGCAGGCAGGATAATGGGTCTTGTTAACAACCGTTACAACTCCATTAAGAATGAGAAGCACGGGAGATTCTGTTTTATGGAATGCTTCGACGACAGGGAAATATTTCATGCCCTTCTGAAAAAGGTCGAGGATTGGGTGATAAGTAAAGGGATGATTAAGATTGTCGGACCACTCGGATTTTCCGACAAGGATCCCCAGGGTTTCCAGATTGAAGGATTTGAGTACCCTTTCCTCTTTACAGCGGCTACGAATTCACCTTACATGCCAGCAATGATGGGGCCTGAAGGATATGAAAAAGAGGTCGATCTGGTAAACTACAATATACCCATACCTGATCAGCTCCCTCCTCTTTACATTAAAGCTCTTGAAAGGTATTCCAGAAATGGCGAAATTGAAATAATTGAATTCAATTCGAGGAAGGAACTTAAGCCTTTTATTATTCCGGTACTCGAGCTTATGAACCAGACCTTCAGTGATATTTACGGATATGTGCCATTAAATGATGCTGAGAAAGAGGAATTTGCTAAAAGATATCTGCCTATTCTGGATACTCAATTTGTAAAGATCGCGAAAGCAGGAAATGAAATTGTCGGATTTATTGTTGCTTTGCCGGATATGACATCAGGAATAATTGCTGCCAAAGGAAAATTATTTCCGGTCGGTATTTTTATTATTCTGAATGAAATGAAGAAATCCAAAAAGCTGATGCTTATGCTTGGAGGAATAAGGACGGATTACAGGGCAAGGGGAATAGATGTACTGTTAGGGGTAAAAATACTGGAATCAGCCAAAAAGAATAACAAGGTTCTTATAGACAGTCATCTGATCCTTGAAAGCAATTTCAGAATGAGAGCTGAATGCGAAAGGATGTCAGGAAAGATTGTAAAGAGGTTCAGAATATACCAGAAGAATCTAGCTCCTAAAACCTGAAAATAAACGACAGCCCCAGCAACTCCTTGAACTGGATCCTGGCACTCTTTTTCTGAATACCGTCATTTCCCATAACCGGATTCTTGTCCCTGTCAAAAACAAGAGTCCTTGTATCATCATCGAACATCAGGTGAGTGTTAAGACGCACATCGGTGAACCAGTTAAGGTTTGCCTGAAAGATCATCTCCCAGTCGACATCGATATTAAGCGGATTGTTTATATAATTTGTAAATAGCTGCAGCCTGTTTATGATGACCATGTTTTTTACCGGTCTCATTTCATTTGTTATCATGAAGCTGGCCCCGGGTTCATGCTTTGATCTCCTGTCGGGTGCCACTCCATATTTTGTCTGGTCAATTGAAGCTGTATCAGGGACGAAGGTTGCCTTATATGACAGGGGGGATAAATTGATCGAAGTCTGCTTATTCGGTTTATAATCAAGACCAAATCCAATAGTAAGAACAGCAGGATTTATGAATTTGGAAACAGGGACAGAATCATTCGGATAGCTGTACCCTTTTGAGACCTGTGTTTTGAAAAGCATGATTCCGCTGAAATCAAACTTGCCGAATGCCTTGTGGTTCACCTTGGAATTGGTTTCAAGCAGATCGATGTTCTTCTTTATACCATTATTTCCCGATTTTATAAGGCCGTATTTGATCCTGGCAAAATTACCTGAGGACAGAAGCATTTGCTTGTTACTGTAATCAGCGAACCATGTAATGTCAAGAGCAGTTGAGATACTGTTTTCCCCTCCTTTGACCCAGTTCGTAACCATGCCCTGGTTAAGTGCAAATGAAGCTTCGGTCCGGAACCTCCAGAACTGTGATTTTGTTATTATCTTTCCTATATTAATCAGAGTGGTGTTATCCTGGGGTTCAACATTTATCCGTGCTTCCGAAACATTGCCTTGCCGTCCCGGCCGCCAGATGTCAACACCGTGTTCAAGGTACAAGCCGACCGTATTGCGGGAGGTATTTCCTATCCAGACTGTAACGGAATCATTAAGACCATTCTTAAGC
>DAIUKI010000243.1:0-4833 GCA_036848255.1 Bacteroidales bacterium
ATTGTTTAGTTCTGTGATCTTTAGCTGACAGATGCTTTTTCAAGCCTCTTCAGTATAGAGAAAATAAATGTTGCGGAAAGCAGGCAGCAGACAATAAACACAAGCCATAGAGTACTCAATGATACCTTATCCCACAGAAGTGTGCCGACAAACAGCAGTTTGTTGCCGACTGCGGTTGCAAGCAACCATCCACCCTGCATAAGTCCCTGAAAGCGTGAAGGAGCGACCTTTGAAACAAATGATAATCCCATCGGGCTGAGGAAAAGCTCTGCAACTGTAAGTACAAGATAACTGCTCATGAGCCAGTAGGGTGATACCCTGTCGCTGTCGGCTACCGGAGCACCGGCAAGCGATGCCGGAGACGGAGCACCGATTGAAGCAATGAGTATAATAACGAACCCCAAAGCGGCAATTACCATTCCTATGCCTATCTTTTTCGGAGTTGAAGGTTCTATCCCTTTCTTATTCATCCAGGCAAATGCTCCCATTACCGGGAAGGTAAGTGCCACAATGAACAGCGGGTTGAACGACTGGAACACCTCCGGGGCAATTGAATTCTGAAGTCCGAAGGGTGTAATATTGTTTTTGAGTATTGTAGTGAAATCAAATCCTGTCAGAAAGTAAGTGGCGATCCAGAAGGAGAGAAGAAATAATGCACCTCCAATGATCCTGGTCTTTGTTTTGATATTTTTGTATAAAAGCATTGTCATTCCGGCTATTGACCCTATTACGGCCAGCATGGAAGGAAGCGTAAAGAAAAGATTTGTGAACGGGCCAACCTGCTTTACAGTATAATCCCTGGCAAAGAGTGTAAGAGTAAGTCCGTTCTGGTGGAACGACATCCAGAAGAAAACTACAACAATAAAAACCATGATTAAAGATGTTATTCTTGCTCTTTCTTCTTTCCGTGAAGTAAGAATTATCCAGGTAATAAATCCTGCGAATAGTCCGAATGCAAATCCTGTGGGCCAGTCAATCTGATCAAGCAGCTGGAGAATGGAGGCGGTGATTCCTATGGCGAGAGCAGCAGCAACAGCAGGCACAGGCTTGAAATCAATCTTTTCAGATGCTGAAGCGGAAACCTTCACTTCCTTATTTGGCAGAAATTTGTTAAAAATAATATATACTAGAAGGGAGATCACCATGGCTGCTGCAGCTATTCCGAAGGCATAGTTGTATCCTTTGGAAAAAACATCGAGGTAGTTTTGGGCAAAAGCCGAAAGATCGGTCACTGGTCCGGAAAGGTTCACCTTATCGGCCAGTTGTTGAAATACTCCCGTGTCAATCAGGGTTCCGTTAATATATTGATGACAGAGTGATGGAACGCTTCCGTCATGGGCAAATCCATTGGTTTTCAACCACCAGTTGCGCATACCGTTGGCAGCATACGGAGCAAAAAATGCGCCTACGTTTATCCCCATATAAAAAATCATGAATGCTGTATCTCGAAGCTTTGAATACTTCGGATCGTCGTACATCTGACCGACTACTGCCTGAAGATTCCCTTTGAAAAGACCGTTTCCAAGGGCAATTGTCATAAGGCCAATATACGTGATTGTCAGACTCATGCCGGGAACGGCCATAATAACATAACCGGCAAACATTATAATTATTCCGGCAAGGATCACAAACTTGTATTTTTTTGTCGAATCGGCCAGAATACCGCCAAGCAGAGCCAGTGCATAAATACCGAAATAGAACCAGCTGTAAATGTCTCCGGCCTTTTCAGCCGAAAGCCCGAACTTTGCCTGAAGAAACAGGACAAGAATAGCCATCATAGTATAAAAGCCGAATCTTTCTCCCATATTGGAGAAAAAAGCTACAAACAGACCCTTGGGGTGATTTTTAAGCATATTCTTGCAGATTTAAAGTTTAATTGATAATTGTCAGCCAGGTTAAAATAAAATTTTACAGGCTTTCGTATTTCATTAAAGATGTCTGGAATATCTGTAAAATTGACAAATATATTAATCTTTTTAACATTTGAATAAAAAGTTGTTATATTGTCGGTGGTACTGAAAACCATCCTGAAAAAATAAATATACGGAGCGTGCTTTTCGAATAACTGATCAACCATATTGAAATTGATTGATTAATTTTATAAATCGAAAATCAAATAGACAGGGCAGGCCGAAATGAAAATATTCGATACCCGGCAGATTAAGGAATTGGATGATCTTACCATCTGTAACGAACCGGTATCGTCTGCGGATCTTATGGAAAGAGCAGCGGATCAGTTGCTAAAATGGTATATAAGGAATTTTGACAGGTCCAGACGTATTTTGATTTTCTGCGGTCCTGGGAATAATGGTGGTGACGGACTGGCACTGGCAAGGTTGTTATCAGCAAACAGGTTCAATACAGAAGTTTTTTTTGTCAGTATCTCAGGGAAGAGATCGGATGACTGGAATCACAATTTCGAGCGGCTTGGAAAAGAGACCACCGTTGTGTTTAACACCATTGGAAATATCGGAGATTTCCCCTTTATAAGTTCCGGTGATGTAGTGATCGATGCGATATTCGGATCGGGACTGACACGTCCGGCAGAGGGGCTCGCATGGCAGGTGATAGACAAAATGAACAAATCTGAAGGCATTGTAATTTCTGTCGACATTCCATCGGGTTTATTCGGAGAAGACAACAGCTCAAACAATCCGGAAGGTATTATCCGGGCTGATTATACACTGAGTTTTCAATTCCCCAAACTCTGTTTTATGTTTCCGGAGAACTCCATATACACTGGAGAATGGTATATTCTGCCAATTGGGCTTGACAGCAGGGCGATCAGTGAAATTAAAACTCCCTGGTGTTTTCTTGAAACTGAGTATGTGAGTTCACTCCTGAAGAAAAGATACAAATTTGACCATAAAGGGAAATTCGGACACGGACTCCTTATTGCAGGATCGAACGGGAAAATGGGTGCTTCCGTGCTGGGGGCAAGAGCAGCTCTCAGGACAGGAATAGGGCTTATCACTTGCCATATTCCGGGATGCGGTTACCAGATTATTCAGACCTCAGTTCCGGAAGCCATGGCTAGCGTTGATGAAAATGAATTAAAAACAATAAATATAGGACCCACAGATCAGTTCGATGCAGTGGGAATCGGACCTGGCATCGGAACTGATCCTGCAACACAGAAAACATTTCATGATCTAATTTCCGGAAACACCAGGCCTTTGGTTGTTGATGCTGACGGATTAAATATCCTGGGGCTGAACAGGGACTGGCTCGCACTTCTTCCTGCTGAAACAATAATGACTCCTCATGTAAGGGAATTTGAGAGGATAGCCGGTAAAACAGATAACAGTTATCTGCAGATGGAAAAACAATCTGATTTTGCTGCAAAATACAACTGCATTGTTGTAATTAAGGGAGCACATACCTCGATTGCAACTCCGCAAGGCAAACTCTTTTTCAACAGCACCGGAAATCCTGGAATGGCTACCGCTGGAAGCGGAGATGTCCTTACCGGAATGATACTTTCACTGCTTGCTAGGGGATATTCACCTGAGAATGCTGCTATTACAGGCGTATTTCTCCACGGCCTTGCCGGTGATATCGCAACAGCAAAATCGGGCCAGGAATCAATTATCGCATCTGATATAATTGATAATATCGGAAATGCGTTTATTAAAATCAAAAATGGGATCTGATTCAAATCTGAAAATTAAAATAATATGCGAAACCGTACGAAGCTTGTTTGTTTTTTCATAATGGCCATGATATCAGCGTCATGTGCAGTTAACAGAAATATGGGGAACTCAAAATATTCTGTAACTCCTCTTTCGGGTAAAACCGCTACTTCGGAAGGAGGTCTTGTTTATGGCCTGCCTCTTACAGTGGTGGATGTCGAACTGGAAGCTGAAAGGATAATTGAAAAACCAGGGCCTTATTCGCGCTTTGCCGGTGATCTTCTTGGCCTCAATGATATAATTAAGAGTGAGAATGAGTTCTGGTCTATAACCGCGATAAATGTAAGGACTCATGAGGAACTCGATCCTGAACAGTTCTATATAATTGAAACCAATTCAATTTTTCAGACAAATGTTCTTTCTCTTAAGAAGACAGGGTTAATCCTTGATCTGAATCCTGAGATATATAATTCAGATAGTGACAATGTCCTTAGGGATCTTAATGATTTGAATCATCTGAACGTTTCTGATCTTGGATCAGATGAATATTTTCAAAATAATAGAGATACCCTTTATAGAATTGTAAGTGTTGACACAGCTTTTGTGAGGATACCATATCTTATTGAGAAAAAGCGAAAGCTTACCGTTGACGAACTTGCTGAAAAGGCAGCCATCCGGTTAATGGAACTGAGGGATGGGAAGCATCTTATCCTGACTGGTGAAACAAACCTGTTCCCGCAGGACAAAGCTGCGATCGATGAAATAAACCGGATGGAAAAGGAATATACCGAGCTCTTTACAGGTAAAACACTGAAGGAGAAGCGGATATTCAGATACCAGGTGATTCCCAGAAAGGATATGACCGGAAAGCCTGTTACATTATGCCGGTTTTCGGAATCAACGGGTCCTGCAGAATCATCAGAAAAATCGGGTTCCCAGGTTAATATCGAATTCAATCCGGAATTAAAAACCAAAAATCTGAATATTATCACCGGGAAGACTGGATCGGCTTCGTCACAGAAATACGATAAGTTGTACTACAGAATACCTGAGGTAGTGAACTTAAGGATTACATTAGGTGATGAAGTTCTTGGAAAATCAAGAAAACTTGTTTATCAGCTTGGTGATATCGTCAGATTACCTGCAAATTTCATTTTCGGGATGTAATTACAATGTAATTACAGGCGTCAGTCGTCGGGCG
>DAIUKI010000244.1:0-4822 GCA_036848255.1 Bacteroidales bacterium
TTATCAGTCGTCATCACCATCTTTATATTCAGTTTTACACCTACTTCCAGGACATCGACCAGATCCTGTATATTCAGGGTTTTGGCAAACCTCAGAACGACTGTCGGATTCTCGATCCCCTCTACATGCTCCTGAAGCTTCTGTTCCAGCTCTGATAACAGCACCTCCTTCTGATCAATAAAATACTTTCTGTCGGCTGTCACAGTAAGGTTAACCTGTTGTTTATCGATCTCCTGAGCGCTTTTCGACTTTGGCAAAAGGACCTTGATAACATTTGGATTTGCCAGGGTTGAAACGATCAGGAAGAATAACAAAAGAAAGAACATGATGTCGTTCAGGGAGGAGGTGCTTACCTCCGGTTTGAATTGTTTTCTTCTCCTGATGTTCATCTTACACGACCTTTAAGAATTGAATGAGCGATTCCTGAAGCCTTATAATGTACCTGTCGATCTTCATCTGGATATAGTGGTATGCAGCGTAGGCTAAAACCCCTACTATCAGTCCGGCACCGCTGCAGATCATTTTCTGGTAGAGCCCGCCTGCAATTATTCCTATGCTTATGTTATCAGCGAGGGAAATATTATAGAAAATCTTGATAACCCCTGCAATTGTACCGATAAATCCGAGCATCGGAGCCACACTGGCTATAATACCAAGATAACCGGTATTTTTTTCCATCTTGGTAATTTCCAGATTAGTGGTGGTTTCCATATTTCTTTCTACCTCGCTCTGGGGTTTTCCAAGCTTCTCGATGCCGCTTTCCAGGATTCTTCCCAGTGCTGTCTGATTGTTCCTGGCGTAATTCAGGGCATTTTTGGAATTACCGTTCTGGACCTCACTTGTAATTGCGGTCATAAGGCCATTCTGAATTGATGTTGTCCGCCTTATATAGACTATCCTTTCAATGAAGATATAAAAGCTGATTATTGACAGCAGAACGATCGGAATCATAATTATTCCGCCCTTCATCAGCAGATCGAGAATGGTCGTTGCCTGTTCAGTGGATGAAATGGCGGCAACCGGCTCTGAAAGTGCAGAGATCAGTATCATATGGATATGTTTTTTAAGTGTTTATCTTTTTGATTTCTATTACAAACGATTAAAAGTTTCAAATATTTCCTTTCAGATAAATATCTCTTCAGGGTACTCAATGCCTGTCAGGAACAATCCTTTGGCCGGCGCCGACATTCCTGCGGAAGAACGGTTCTTCGAGGCAAGTATCCTCTCAAATTCTTCCGGATCTATCCTGCCCCTGCCGGTTTCGATCATGGTGCCGACAATTGCTCTTACCATATTCCGCAAAAACCTGTCGGCTTTAATTGTAAAAATCAGCCTGTTATCTGTCATCTCCCATCCCGCATGATATATTTTGCAGATATTGGTCCTGTTATCTGAGTGAAGTCTGCTGAAGCTTGTGAAATCGGTATGTTTCAGAAGAATTCCTGATGCCCTGTTCATTGCTTCAATATCGAGGGGGCCATGAATGAACCAGCTGGAATCCTGATTGAATGGATCCTTCCACCTTGAAATATAGTATTTATATGTTCTTGATATTGCGCTGAACCTTGCATTAGCATCTGGTACGACCCTCCTTATGCCTTTTATTGATATATCATCCGGGAGGTATCTGTTAAGCCTGAATATGAGATTCTTTTTGCTGTCGAGGTCAGGTTTCAAACTGTCAAAGTGGGCGCAGAAATCCTTTGCATGCACTCCGGCATCGGTTCTTCCTGCACCTGTTGCAGCGATCTTTTCATTAAGGATCATGGTGATGGCTTCATCAAGTATTTTCTGGACTGTGACAGCTTTCGGCTGTACCTGCCATCCGTGATATAAGGTGCCTTTGAATGAGAAAAATATGAAGTACCTGGTCAACACCGGATAAATTTCTGCAAATATAGCCATTCACCTCTATAATCCGGATTTACTTTGATTTAATAAAATTCACAGGTCAGGTATAGGAAAATCCATCTTTAAATGTAATTTTACTTCCGCCTAAAATGATCTTATTTATTATTTAACCTAAAACCTTTACTATGACAGAACAGAAAAATACACAAACAGCCGGTATGATGTTTATGGGAATGATATTCTTCCTGTTTGGATTCGTTACAACCTTTAATATTACACTGGCAGATAAGTTCAAATCAGTATTCGAACTCTCCAACTTTGAGGCTCAGCTTGTCAATGGTGCTTTCTTTTTTACGTATTTCGTTCTTTCCATTCCGGCAGGCAGTATTATTAAAAAGATTGGTTACAAGGGAGGTGTGATCCTTGGTTTATTGCTCGTCGCAGTAGGAAGTTTCCTGTTCTTTCCTGCCGCCAAAGCTGTATCATTTCCTTTTTTCCTCTTCGCCATCTTTATCATGGCCGCTGGTGTAGTGTTCCTGCAGACAGCTGCAAACCCTTACGTTACTGCCCTCGGACCATCTGAAACCGCATCCGGGAGGTTGAACCTTACACAGGCTCTTAACTCTATCGCAACATATATTGCACCCATTCTTGCCGGTCTGTTCGTTTTTAAGGCTTCTGCAGATGCTGCTCTTAATGCCGCTGAAAATGTGCCCACAACTCCGTTCCTGATAATATCGATTGTCGTTACAATTATTGCAATTGCCATCTATTTTCTCAAGCTACCTGAAATTTCAACCCAGGGTGTTGAGAAGAAAAGCATATGGAAATATCCGCACGTTGTTCTTGGTGCTGTAGGTATTTTCTGCTATGTTGGCGCTGAAGTGGGAACAGCAGCCATGCTTCAGAGATATTTCCAGGAAGCATTGGGTATTGCCCGCGATGATGCCGCAATGATGATCGCCCTATACTGGGGAGGTGCAATGGTTGGCAGATTCTATGGATCATACATGCTTTCAAATGTTGAAAAGTCAAAGAAATATTTGTACACGATACTTGTAGTTGCACTCGCCATGTTCGTCGGATGGTTTGTGAGAAAGGAAATTACTGATGGATTGATATTCGCCGGAATTGCCCTGGTTAACTATCTGGCAATGCAGCTGGGAAGAGGCAATACCAGCAGGTCGCTGGCTGTTTTTGGAATTATCGCGTCACTGCTTCTGGTTGTTGTAATGGCCGTTGGCGGACCGGTTATCCTGTGGGTTGGGTTATCCGTTGGTTTCTTCAATTCTATAATGTTCCCGAATATTTTTGCACTCGGAGTTGAAGGCCTTGACAAGGGTGAACTCAGTATGGCCTCGGGCCTTATTAATACAATGATCGTCGGCGGTGCAGTGGTTCCAGTTCTTATGGGGCTGGTTGCTGACGGCGCAGGTGTGAGATTTGCGTTTATCCTGCCAATTATCTGCTATCTGTATATTGTGTATTTTGCACTTGCCGGAAGCAAGCGCAGATAAGCTATTCAATCATCATAATTTACTTTATGGGGCCGTCTCAATTAATGTTTTGAGACGGCTTCGTTTATAATTTCCCCACAATTATTATATTTACATTCATTCAACCAATATTAAAATCAAATATCCATGGCAACAAAAGAAGATCTTATCAATAAGATCAATAATGGCGATAACAGTGTTTTCCGTGAGCTATATGGCAATGATTCTGCAGAGCTGAAGAGAAACGCAGAAAGATATACCGGTCTGCTGAACAGGTTCACAACTGAATTTGGCAACACCGATTGTGAGTTTTTTACTTCCCCCGGCCGCACTGAAATAGGAGGTAATCACACCGATCATAATTACGGACGCGTACTTGCAGGTGCAGTTAATCTTGACAATGTATGTGTGGCAGCTAAAAACAGTACCAACGTTATACGCATACTTTCGGAAGGATATCCCCGGTTTGAAGTGGATCTGACATATCTCAGGCCTGATACCCGCGAGCAATATACATCGGCAGCACTTGTAAGAGGTATCTGCTCGAGGCTCACAGAGCTCGGATATAATGTCGGCGGATTTGATGCCTGCATCGATGGGGGCGTACCCAAGGGTTCCGGTTTAAGCTCTTCAGCTTCATTTGAAGTTCTTATCGGGGCAATTCTGAGCCATATTTTCAATGATGACGCGCTTGATCCTATTCAGAATGCAATCATCGGCCAGTACTCCGAAAACAATTATTTCGGAAAACCCTGCGGACTTATGGATCAGACAGCCTGTGCGATGGGAGGTCTTATCACTATTGATTTTGAGGATCCGTCAAAGCCGGTTGTAAAAAAAGTCAATTTCGATTTCGTTGCTACGGGTTTCTCGCTTGTTATCACCGACACTGGCGGCAACCATGCCGACCTTAATGATGAATATGCTTCACTACCCACCGACATGAAGGCTGTAGCACATGAACTTGGCGCAAAAGTGCTGCGTCAGGTGACTCTTGACCAGATCATTGAGGCTATTCCAAAAATGCGTTCAAGGGTAGGGGACCGGGCCATTCTGCGTGCAATACATTTCCAGGGCGATAACCAACGCGTTGTTGACCAGGTGGAGGCCCTCGAGAAAAATGACTTTAAATCTTTCCTTGACATGGTTACCGAATCAGGGTTCAGCTCCTTTATGTATAACCAGAACGTTTACCCGGTTAACAATGTAACTGAACAGGGAGTCTCGCTTGCCCTTGCCCTGAGCCACCTTATTCTGAAGGGAGAGGGTGCATGGCGCGTTCACGGAGGCGGATTTGCAGGAACGATCCAGGCCTTTGTTCCACGTAAACTGCTTGATAAATATGTTACCACGCTGGAACACATTTACGGGAAAGGTTCCTGCCATGCCTTATTCATCAGGCATCAGGGTGCAGGACTAGTCAACCTTTAAACCTTTAAACCTTTAAACCTTTAAACCTTTAAACCTTTAAACCC
>DAIUKI010000245.1:0-4821 GCA_036848255.1 Bacteroidales bacterium
AAGATCATTGATCGGAGCAGCCATTCCCTGGAGGATTGGTCCGATGGCTTCTGCATTTGCCAGCCTCTGGACAAGCTTATATGCAATATTGCCGCAATTAAGGTCAGGGAAGATAAGAACATTGGCATGACCGGCAATTTTACTTCCCGGAGCTTTTTTCTGGCCTATAGCTTCGACAAGTGCCGCATCTCCCTGGAGCTCTCCGTCTATCAAAAGGTCAGGGGCCATTTCCTTTGCAATTTTTGTTGCGCTGACAACCTTGTCAACAAGCTCATGCTTAGCGCTGCCTTTTGTCGAAAAACTCAGCATCGCAATTCTTGGCTCAAAGCCCCCTATTGCCCTGGCAGTGTTTGCAGTAGCTACAGCAATCTCTGCAAGCTCCTTATCATCAGGGTTTGGATGTACCGCTCCATCGGCAAAAATGATGACGCCATCCTCTCCAAACTTCTTATCCTGGAGAATCATTAAAAATGCACCTGACACAACCGATATTCCCGGGGCAGTCTTAACATAATGGAAAGCCGGACGGAGAACATCGCCTGTTGAATGATCTGCACCTGATACCTCACCATCGGCATCACCATTCTTAATCATCAGGACGCCAAGGTAGAGCGGATCTTCGATAAGGCGGGATGCCTCCTCCCTGGTCATACCCTTGCTCTTCCTGAGTTCAACCATCATGTCAATGTAAAGGTCCTTTTTATCATGAGATTTAGGATTAACTATAGTGGCCCTGGACAGGTTTTTCAATCCCAGGGTTGCTGCATGCGCTGCAATTTCCACGGGATCCCCTATTAAAATTATCTGTGCCAGCCCTTCCGCAATTGCTATATCGGCGGCTTTAATATTTCTTTCCTCGTATCCTTCAGGTAGTACGATACGCATATTATGTTTCTTTGCATTCAGTTTGACCCGGTCTAGCAAATCCATTGTATATCAGTTATTTAAAAATTAACACATTCTGCTTTAAATGTAAGAAAAAAAAGTCCGATTAAACAATTGGTATCACATGAATATTTTCCGGAATCGATTTTTTCCAAAAAATATTTCTGTTCAGGTCAATATCTGATGTAAGATAAAATCATTTTCTAAATTTGGAGTTCAAAATAAAACCGGAAATGGATTCTCTTGATACCAGGCTCGACTCCCTTAAGAAAACTCTTGCGGGTGATTTAAAATATGACGTCATCACAAAAACCATTTATGCTACGGATGCATCGGATTACAGGGAAAAACCAGTTGCAGTGGCATGGCCGGCAGGAGTACCGGATCTGAAAAAGATCCTTAAGTTCGCCTCAGAAGAGAATATCGGAGTTACTATCAGGGCTGCCGGAACATCACTTGCAGGGCAGGTTGTGGCGTCGGGTATCATTGCAGATATATCAAGATACATGACCAGGATCCTCGAATTAAACAGGGAGGAAATGTGGGTAAGGGTAGAACCGGGAGTTGTTCTTGACGAACTGAACATATACCTGCGGCCTTTTGGTTTGTTTTTTGGTCCTGAGACATCAACTTCCAGCCGGTGCAACATGGGTGGGATGGTTGGCAACAATTCATGCGGCTCGCATTCACTTGTTTACGGATCGACACGGGAGCATACCATCGAGCTTAAAACACTCCTTAGCGACGGAAGTGAAGCAACCTTTGGTCCGATGGATAAATACACTTTTGAAAGGAAATGCGGACTGGATAATCTTGAAGGATCCATATACAGGAATATCAGAGAGATACTCGACGATCCGGAGAATAAAAAGTCTATCATGGAAGGTTATCCCGATCCCAGGATCCCAAGACGTAACACTGGCTATGCTCTTGATCTACTACTCGATTCCGTGGTTTTTGACAACCAATCCGAAAACAGTTTCAACTTCTGCAAGCTTCTTGCAGGATCGGAAGGCACCCTGGCAGTTACAACAGAAATAAAGCTTAACCTTGTCACTCTCCCTCCGGCATGCAAGACACTGGTATGTGTTCATCACAGGGACCGTGAAGAAGCTTTTCTGGCAAACCTCGTAGCGCTTAATTTCAAGCCCTCTGCAGTTGAACTGACAGATGACAGAATTCTTGAGCTTACAAAAGACAACCTGAGCCAGAAAAACAATCGTTTCTTCCTTGACGGAGATCCCGGGGCAATTATGATGGTCGAGTTTGCAAGGGACACAGTTGAGGAAGTCGAATCGGTAACGGATGAGTTGATAAAAGCTCTCAAAAAAGCCGGATACGGATACTCTTACCCTGTTGTCAGAGGAAAGGATATGGCAAAAGCATGGGAACTGAGGAAAGCCGGACTTGGTGTTCTCGGAAAGATGAAGGGTGATCGCAGAACCGTTTCCCTGGTTGAAGATACGGCAGTCCGCGTCGAGGACCTGCCTGCCTATATGGACGATTTTGCAAAATTACTGGCGCGATACGGAAAGGATTCTGTTTATCATGCCCATATCGGAACCGGTGAGCTTCATATCAGACCTGTTCTAAATCTGAAAGATACAGGGGATGTTGAACTGTTCAGGACTATTGGGATTGAAACAGCCAGACTTGTAAAGAAGTACAGGGGATCACTGAGCGGGGAGCATGGTGACGGAAGGCTCAGGGGGGAGTTCATTCCCATTATACTTGGTGATGCGAACTATGAACTGCTTAAAAAACTGAAGGCAGCCTGGGATCCCGAAAATATCCTGAATCCCGGAAAGATCGTCGGTACACCAAAGATGAACACTTTTCTGAGATATGAACCGGGCACTTTCACACCTGAAATAGCAACAATCTACGATTTCTCATCAACTGAAGGAATAATACGGGCAGCTGAAAAATGCAATGGATCAGGTGACTGTCGCAAGTCGATAAAACTGGGAGGTACAATGTGCCCCAGCTTCATGGCAACTATGGATGAGGATAAGTGCACACGGGCAAGAGCCAATATCCTCCGCGAATTTTTAAGTATACAAGATTCCAATCCGTGGGATCACAAAGAAATATATGACATTCTTGATTTGTGCCTGGCCTGTAAAGGATGTAAGGCCGAGTGTCCTTCAGGCGTCGACATTGCCAAGATGAAATCGGAATTCCTTCAGCACTGGTACGACAAACATGGAGTGCCTCTCAGAGCACTTCTTATTGGTTATATCTCGTCCTTCAACAAGATCGGTTCATATATTCCTGAAATCTACAACTTCTTCCTTAAGAACAGGGCATTTTCGGGTTTACTCAAAAGGAGTATCGGCTTTGCATCTGAAAGATCAATTCCGCTGGTTTATAAAACCAGTCTGAGAAGATGGGTAAAAAAGAATCTTGCCGGTTTGAATCCCGCAAATCCGGTTGGGCGGGTGTGTCTTTTTATAGATGAATTTACGGATTACAATGATACCGAGGCAGGTATTGCAGCTGTAAGGCTGCTTACAGCTTTAAACTACAGGGTCGGGGTCGTTGATCACGATCTGAGTGCCAGAACCTTTATTTCAAAGGGGCTGCTCCGGAAGGCTAAAAAGATAGCGATCAATAATATCAATGCACTCTCCGGTATTATCGATGAAAATATGCCGCTGGTCGGAATTGAACCATCAGCCATACTCGGATTCCGCGATGAATTTCCTGACCTCGTGAACTCTGATTTAAGGGAAAAATCGAAGAAAATAGCCGCCAACAGTTACATGATAGATGAATTTGTCGCAAATGAATTCAGGGCAGGTAGGATTAAGAGCGAATCATTCACATCGGATAATCTTCAGATAATACTTCATGCACATTGCCAGCAGAAAGCCGTTTCATCATCGGCCTGCTCAATTGAAATGCTTTCAATACCTGCGAACTACAAGGTCAGTGAGATCCCTTCGGGATGCTGTGGAATGGCAGGATCGTTTGGATATGAAAAGGAGCACTTTGAACTGTCAAAAAAGATTGGCGAACTTGTATTGTTCCCCGAAATATTAAAGAGCGCGGATAATGTTGTTGTAGCAGCTCCCGGAACAAGTTGCAGGCATCATATAAAAGACGGAACAGGCAGGATTGCAAAACCTCCCGTTGTAATTCTCTTTGAAGCGCTAAAGAAGGGCTGAGGGCGGCAGGCGACAGGCGGCAGGCAGTACATGGATCCCCTCCTGGGGGGCCGACCGTCTATAGATTTAATGAAAACTCATCGGCATCATTCAAAACCGGAAACTTTTTCCGGAAATCCGATAATTCCCCGATTAATATTTCCCCTGAAATAATACACTCCTCGTTCTGCCTTCCTTCTGCAATGATTTCCCCTTTAGGACCCAGAATCATTGAATCACCGCAATACCTGATCCCGGCACCATCAATTCCGATCCTATTGACGCCAGTCACAAAGCACTGATTTTCAAGGGCACGCGCTTTAAGCAGGGTGCACCAGACATCCCTCCTGCTTTCGGGCCAGTTCGATGAATTAATCAAAAGATCATAGTCATTGCGGTTCCTGCTCCAAACGGGAAACCGGAGGTCATAGCAGACATTGGGACATATCCTTGTTCCCCTGAAACTGAAGATAACACGTTCTTTCCCTCTAGTAAAAAGTATTTCTTCACCGCTGATTGTAAAAAGATGCCTCTTATCATAACTCCAGGTGTCACCTTCAGATGATACAAAAATCCACCTGTTGTAATAATGAGTGTCTTCACGGGTAATATAACTTCCGCATATCCCGATGCTGTATTTTGCAGCAATATCCTTCATCCATTCGAATGTCACCGAACGGGTAGTTTCTGCGAGTTCAGCCGGATTCATCGAAAAACCGGTATTGAACATTTCAGGAAGAATTACCAGGTCGGTTCCGTCAGGAATTGAGGTTATCATCTCTCCTAT
>DAIUKI010000246.1:0-4798 GCA_036848255.1 Bacteroidales bacterium
CAATTTATACATCCTACCGGTCTTATTGCTCTTTCATCCGATGGAAAGATTACCCGGTACCTGCGGGGAATTGAATTTCTGCCTTTTGAAATAAAAATCACGATGGTTGAAGCTGCAGATGGCAAAATAGGACCAAGTATTAACCGGGTGCTTGCAATTTGTTATTCCTATGATGAAAATGGTAATAAGTTCGTTTTCAATGTAACCAGGGTTTCGGCAATTATTATTATTTTCATCGCAATTGTTATGTTTATAGTTCTGATGCTGACAAAGAAAAAAACCAATAAGTAAGTTTTAAATATGAGCGATCAGTCAGGTCTGGGTGTGCCCAGCTATCTGGAATACAAAGGAAGACATAAAGGTATCTTTTCCTGGATTCTTTCGACAGATCATAAAAGAATCGGTTTGCTTTATCTTTTTTCTATCCTGTCAATGTTTGCGATTGGCGCCACCATTGGTCTGTTAATGAAGTTTGAACTCATTGCTCCCGGAAAAACCCTTATGGATGCGCAGACTTATAATGCATTCTTTACCCTTCATGGGATTGTAATGATTTTTGCAGTTGTCATTCCGGGTCTGCCTGCAGTTTTTGGTAATTTTCTTTTGCCAATTATGATTGGAGCAAAGGATGTTGCTTTTCCAAAAATTAACCTTCTATCGTGGTATTTTTATGTAACCGGGGTCATATTAGTGGTTATTTCTCAATTTGCAGGAGAAGGTCCTCCTGATACTGGATGGACTTTTTACGCTCCTTACAGTTTCAGAACCACAAATACTATGCTTCCCGCTGTTTTCGGAGCATTTGTTCTTGGATCTTCTTCGATACTGACCGGATTGAATTTTTTAGTAACGATTCACAGGATGCGCGCCCCCGGCATGACCTGGTTTAAAATGCCATTATTTCCATGGACCCTGTATGCTACGGCATGGATACAGTTGCTTGCAACTCCGATTATAGGTATTACATTGCTTATGGTAGTTGCGGAGCGGACATTGAACATAGGATTTTTCGATCCGACCCTGGGTGGCGATCCTCTGCTCTACCAGCATTTATTCTGGACTTACAGTCACCCGGCGGTATATATCATGATTTTACCTGCTATGGGAGCGATTTCTGAGATTGTATCAACTCTGTCCCATAAAACAATATTCGGATATAATTTCATGGTCGCTTCTACCCTTGCAATTGCCTTTGTGGGCTATTTCGTCTGGGGACATCACATGTTCACTTCCGGAATGAGTGGTACAGCTCTTTATGCATTTTCACTTCTGACATTTCTTGTTGCCATCCCGAGTGCCATAAAAGTATTTAACTGGATAAGTACGATGCATAAAGGTTCAATTGAGCTGGAAACTCCATTTTATTGGGCAATAGCCTTCATCTTTGTATTCATGATTGGAGGATTCTCCGGACTTATTCTTGGTTCACTTGCAGCCAATGTTCACTTGCACAACACGCATTTTGTGGTATCCCATTTTCATTTTATAGTTTTCGGAGGGACCGGCTTCGCCTTTTTTGGTGCTATGCATTACTGGTTCCCGAAGATAACCGGAAAAATGTATGATAAGCGATGGGCCAACATCGGCTTGTTATTATTCTTCATTGGATTTATTACTCTCTATGGTCCAATGTTTTATCTTGGAGTCGAAGGAATGCCCAGAAGGTATTTTGATTATGATGAAGTTTTTCATTCCGGAAACATTATATCAACAATGGGATCGTGGGTTCTTTACTCCGGGGCAGCAATAATAATAATCAATCTGTTCTCTTCCTTGAAAAACGGTTCAAAGGCCCCGGCTGATCCCTGGGGTGGAAAAACTCTGGAATGGACAATCCCGTCACCGCCTCCGGTCGAAAATTTTATGGAAACACCGGTAATCACTAAGGGTCCTTACGACTACAAATGAGCTTGAATATGGAAATACACCGGGATGATCTGGCATCAAAGACTGGAATGTGGCTCTTCCTTTTTACCGAAATGATCCTGTTTGGTGGTCTTTTTGTGGTTTACTCGGTATATCGCTACAGGAACGCGGATGCCTTTCACCTTGCCGCACATGAATTGAACATTTTTTTCGGTACAGCCAATACTATAATACTCCTGATCAGCAGTTCTACCATTGCCATGTCAATCACAGCCATGCAGAAAAAAAATAAAACATTGGCTCTTTTACTTTTGGGCATAACAATCTTTCTCGGTTTGGTGTTTCTCGCAAACAAATATGTTGAATGGGGCCACCATATCAAAGAGCATATTTATCCTGGTTCCCCGGTTCTTGCTCTCCGCGGCCAGGGGGATGTACTTTTTTACGGATTGTACTTTTTTATGACCGGGCTCCATGCGTTACATATTATTATCGGTTTGGGGTTCATTGGATTTATTGTAGTTTTTATCATCAGGGGAAAGGTAACCTCTGATAATTTTGTTTTGCATGAAAACAGTGGATTGTACTGGCATCTTGTCGACCTTATATGGATATTTCTCTTTCCCTTATTTTATTTGATTACCTGAAACTGTAAGAGATTATGGAGAATGAAAAAAATCATATAATACCTTATCGTACCTTCCTTCTAGTGCTGGCCGGATTAATAGTATTAACTCTCATCTCTGTAGCAGTGACAAAAATTTATCTTGGGACATTTACTGTTTTTATAGCCCTGTTTATTGCAGCTCTCAAATCAACTTTTGTCCTCAGGGTATTTATGCATCTTAAGTTTGAAAACAAAATGTTTACCTTAATGGTAATAGCTGTAACGTTGCTGATTGGCGTGGTAATTTTAATAACTCTACTGGACTACCTATTTAGATAATCACTATGTATTCACCTACAGGAATTGACGCTTCAAATTATGTATCTACGTTCAATACTGCATTTTACTTTATTGTAGGTATTTCACTATTCCTTTTGATACTGCTTACTTTTTCTATGCTCTATTTTGTCTTCAGGTACAACAGGAAGAAGAATAAAACTGCTACACAGATTGAAGGAAATACCCTGTTGGAAATCCTCTGGACGGTTATTCCGATTCTTTTGTCATTGGTTATGTTCTATTTTGGCTGGGCAGGATGGAAACCTATGAATAAGCCTCCCAAGGATGCTATAAACATAACAAGTGTTGCAAGAATGTGGAGCTTTTCATTCCAATACGAAAACGGCAAACAAAGTCCCGATCTTGTTGTTCAGGTTAATACACCCATTAAAATAAATCTTGTTTCACTGGATGTAATTCATAGTCTGTTTATTCCAGCTTTCAGAATAAAATCTGATATGGTTCCCGGAAGAGAAAAGATGATGTGGTTCCTTCCCCAGAGAGAAGGGGAATATGACCTTTATTGCGCTGAATATTGCGGACTTCAGCACTCTTATATGAATGCAACAGTCAGAGTCCTTTCGAAGGAAGATTATATAACATGGTATGCTGATACTACTGCAGTTACTATTGTTGCTGAAGGATCAGCCCCCGGATCAGAGGGATTGGCTATTCTGAAGGCCCAGGGCTGCAATGCCTGCCATTCAAACGACGGCTCGAAAATCCTGGGCCCCAGCTATTTAAATCTTTTTGGGGAACAACAAATTGTGATAAGAGATGGCAAAGAGGTCCCGGTAACAGTAGATGAAGAATATATTAGAAAAGCAATTTTTGATCCGAATTCAGAAATAGTTAAGGGATATCCAAAAGGATTAATGCAAAGTTATGAAGGTATAATAAGTGTGGACGATATTGCAAAAATAATCGAATACCTTAAATCTCTTAATGAAGAGTAGGAGCACCCGTAATAAAATTAAGGACTATCTGGAACTTGGTAAGATAAAGATAATGATCCCCGTAAGCCTCACGGGGTTCACTGGATTCTTTATTCATAATCAGTCGGTTTCCAGTAAAATGCTCTTTGTAAGTCTTGGGATCCTCTTCCTTGGTATTTCTGCCTCAGCTCTTAACCAGATACAGGAAGTTGATCTGGACAGTAAGATGGAAAGAACACATAACCGCCCACTTCCCTCACATAGGATCAAACTTCAACAGGCATTTATATTTTTTTTATGCAATCTAATTGCAGGGACCGTTCTAATTTATTCAGCCGGAAACCTTACGGCCGCACTCATTGGCTTAATTACGATTGGATGGTACAATGGTATATATACATATGCAAAGAGGATAACAGCCTTTGCAGTGTTTCCTGGTGCTGTAACAGGTGCATTACCCCCACTCATCGGTTGGGTGGCAGCAGGAGGAGGGGTGTGGGATAAACCCATTATTTTTCTGGAATTTCTTTTTTTCGCAGGCCAGATACCTCACTTCTGGCTAATGATATTGAAATATGGAGAGGAGTATGAAAAAGCAGGGTTGCCGAGCCTTACAAATATTATGAGCAGGGGCCAGATCGGCAGGCTCACTTTTACCTGGGTTGTAACATCTGCAATTGCAGCATTGTTCCTGTGCTATTTTGAAATAATTCATAGCAAACCGATAGTTGGAATTCTCCTGATCGCATCAGCATTTCTTATATGGCAGTTTTCCGACTTAATAAAACTCTCTTTTAACAGGAACAACAACAGAAAGTATTCTGTACTCCTTGATTCTTACTTTTTGCTGATACTGATCCTGCTTATTTCTGACAGGATCATAACTTAAAACACAGTAATTACAGGCAAGGTGATTATACACAGATAGCATTTATGTTAGGGCAGACCATCATGTCTGCACAATTTTAAGAACAATGAACAATGGATCAAAATATAATTCGCAAATCCATCACCGCAGGTCTGTTCGCATGAAAGGATACGATTATTCGCA
>DAIUKI010000247.1:0-4791 GCA_036848255.1 Bacteroidales bacterium
GGCTGGCATTCGCCAGCATTATTGTAAACGGATCAAGTGCGCTTTTTATCCGCAGGGACTCCCGTAACAATATGAATATGAGATCCGCCTATTTGCACCTCCTTGGAGATATGCTTACTTCAGTAGCGGTTCTGGCAGGAGGGTTTGCAATCAAATACCTTGGCTGGAACTGGACCGATCCGGTCTTTTCGCTTGCAATAGCAGTTTACCTGCTTTGGCTCAGCCGTGGGATATTCACCTCCTCGTTAAGGATTATCATGCAATTCACGCCTGACGATATAGATGTCAAAAAGATCGCATGCGCGATTGAAAACATCCCCGGAGTGAAAAATATCCATCATGTTCATGTGTGGCAGATAAACGAGCATGATTTAATGTTTGAGGCACACATCGATATGTCGGAAGACATTAATGTGAGCGGTTTCGAGGTTATCCTTGAAGAGATTAAAGCTGTTCTGGCTCAGAACAGTATAAGACACTCCACCATCCAGCCGGAATTTTCGGTTGATGATAAAAAACAGATAATCTATTAGCGGCCCTGTAAGAGAGGAATGAACTCAGTTACTTTTTTTAAAATCTTCTAATCACTATCTTGCCACCGAAACTTAAACTAAAATTCTCATAAATTAAAATGAAAAATACCAGAAACATTCTCATGCTTTTCCTTCTTGCAGCATCACTGATTTCCTGTTACCCTTTAAAGGAACCGGCTTTTCAGAAAAATGCAAAAATTAAAAATGTGATTTTTATGATAGGCGACGGGATGGGACTTCCGCATACCTATGCTGCGATGAGCATTTCGGAAAATCCCCTTAATATTGAAAGATGTGATATAACTGGTTTGCAGAAGACATTTTCTGCGAATAACTATATCACTGATTCAGGAGCAGCAGGAACCACACTGGCAAGCGGGAAAAAGACAAATAACGGAGCTATAGGGGTTGACGACCAGGGAAATAAAGTAAAAACCCTTCTCGAGATTGCCGAAGACAATGGTCTGGCCACCGGACTGGTTTCCTCATCGTCGTTGACGCATGCCACTCCGGCATCGTTTATTGCCCATCAATCGAGCCGTGGGAGTTATGAAGAGATTGCATCGGATTTCCTCAAAACCGACATAGATGTATTTATCGGCGGAGGATATGACCATTTTGCCGTGAGGGCCGACGGTGTGGATCTTACCGACACTCTTGCCGCCAGGGGTTATGAGATAATTACCTCAATGGAAATGATAATGAAATCAGAAGCCTTAAAACTTGCAGGGTTGATTCATCCGCTTCAGCCCCCCTACCGACTAAAAGGAAGGGGAGACATGCTGCCTGCAGCTACTGGAAAAGCCATCGAAATACTTGGTAAGAATCCAAAAGGGTTTTTCCTGATGGTCGAAGGATCGCAGATTGACTGGGCAGCACATGCTCATGCTGCGGATACACTTATCGATGAAACCCTTGATTTTGACAGGGCAGTTGGTGTTGCCCTCGATTTCGCCATGCAGGACGGACACACTCTTGTCGTTATAACGGCTGATCATGAAACCGGAGGTGTTACGATTACGGGAGGTGACAGAAAGTTAAAAACCGTGAAGCTGTCATTTTCAACCACAGGACACACGGCTGTAATGGTTCCGGTATACGCTTACGGACCCGGATCGGTGAAATTCACAGGGATCTATGACAATACCGAACTCTTTAGGAAGATCCTTGATTCCTGGAAATTCATGAAATAAACAGTGCTATTGTTTTCGGCCAGGTATTTCATTACTTCCTGAGTAATTGAACAATCGGGGAATTTTTTATCTTTGTGCCTTTTATGGCCAGCTTACATATATCAAGTGACAGAAATTCTGAAACCATACGGGGATAAACAAAAGGCTTTTGATAAAAGGTACCTTGAGATGGCTCTTATATGGGCGCAGAATTCATATTGCATTCGCAGGCAGGTCGGGGCTCTCATCGTAAAGGGTAAGATGATTATTTCAGACGGTTATAACGGCACACCCGCCGGATTTGAAAATATTTGTGAGGATGAAAATAATATGACAAAACCATATGTTCTTCATGCTGAAGCAAATGCCATTACAAAAGTTGCCAAATCGAACAATTCCAGCGACGATTCAACGTTGTATGTAACAACTTCCCCGTGCATGGAGTGTGCAAAGCTGATAATTCAATCGGGAATAAAGAGAGTTGTATATTCCAACCGTTATCACAACACAGACGGGTTGGATCTTTTGAAGCGGGCGGGGATTGAGCTGGTTTATATTGACTCTGAAAACAACGTTTATGAAGTACAATAATACAAACAGGAGTGTGATCCTTCCTTTATTGGTTGCAATTGCACTTGTGGTAGGGATACTTATCGGTATATACCTACCGGGCAGGAACAGCGCACCCCAGCAATCGGCTTTCAGGGTAAGGAATGACAAGCTCAACAGCATCCTGAACATTATAGAATCGGACTATGTTGATACTGTCAACCGCGGTGAACTTGTAGAGGCCGCCATTCCTGCAATTCTTAAAAAACTTGATCCCCATTCTGTTTATATTCCGGCAAAGGATCTGCAGCGGGCCAATGAGCCGCTGCAGGGGAACTTCGACGGGATAGGGATATCCTTCAACATGCTTACGGATACAATTCTTGTTATAAGCACCATACCCGGGGGCCCATCTGAAAAGATCGGACTTATGGCCGGAGATAAAATAATCTACGTGAATGATTCACTTGTTGCCGGGAAACAGCTCAGCGACGAAAAGGTAATGGGAATGCTTAAGGGACCAAGAGGCACCGTTGTAAAGATAAAGCTTCTCCGCAAAGGGTACAATGATCTGATCCCTTTTGAAATAGTCCGGGACAAAATACCCATTGCCAGCGTTGACATAAGCTACATGATCAATGGCATGACTGGATACATCAAGATCAATAATTTCGCCATTACCACCTATGACGATTTCCTTAAAAGCCTTAAGGAGCTCAAGGAACAGGGAATGACTAAGCTGATCCTTGACCTCAGGGAGAACTCGGGCGGAGTGATGGAGGCTGCGATCAAAATTGCAAATCAGTTTCTGAAGGAGGGGCAGATGATAGTCTATACCCTTGGCAGGTCACAGCCAAAGAATGAAGCCAGGGCGACCGGTAACGGAGAGTTCGAAAATGGTGATCTTGTTCTGCTTATTGATGAATGGAGCGCTTCAGCCAGCGAAATACTCGCGGGAGCTATTCAGGATAATGATCGCGGAACTATTATCGGAAGACGTTCCTTTGGGAAGGGACTTGTCCAGGAACCGGTACCTTTTAACGACGGTTCGGGAATGAGATTGACTATCGCCAGGTATTACACACCGACAGGACGGTCGATCCAGAAGCCTTACAATAACGGATTCGATGAGTATTTTGATGATTTGAACTCAAGATATGAACATGGTGAGTTCGAAGTTTCCGACAGCATTCATTTTGCCGATTCTCTTAAATTCACTACTCCCGGAGGTAAGACGGTTTACGGAGGAGGGGGCATTATGCCGGATATTT
The DNA here is from genome assembly GCA_036848255.1 of Bacteroidales bacterium. Taxonomy (GTDB): domain Bacteria; phylum Bacteroidota; class Bacteroidia; order Bacteroidales; family VadinHA17; genus LD21. The sequence goes on from DAIUKI010000247.1 coordinate 3,526, forward strand.
TTGTTCCCGTGGATACCAGCGGCCGGTCAACATATTTCCTGGCAGTAAGGCCACTCATTTACAGGTTTGCCCTGAAATACACCGAGGTCAACAGGGAAACCCTGAAGAAATATACAGAAGCCGGAGAAATGGAAAAATATCTCGACAGACAGGCATTGCTTGACCAGTTCACCGATTTTGCAGCAAAGAGTGGGGTAAGGAAGAATGCTGAAGGATTAAAGATATCCGGACAGATAATTCATACTCAGCTGAAAGCATATATCGCCCGCAATATTTTGGATAACAAGGGATTCTATCCCATATGGAAAGAGCTGGATGCAACCCTCAAATACGCGATTGAGTACCTTGACTAAACCAGTCCTTTGATGAAATCCGTCATGACTCTTACCGACAGATCCTCCTCCTCAATGAATCCCATGTGACCTGATTTCTCGAGGACCACAACCTTTACATTTGCCGGCAGATTGACTTTTTTCCGGATCTCATCGCAGGAAATGTAATTATCCATCTTCCCCAGGATCCACAAACAGGGAACTTTACCCGCTTCCATTATTTTAAGCCTCGATGGCCGGCTCATCATCCCGTTAAGCACAGCAATTATTCCTTCGTCGCGGATTGTTGATGCAATATCTTTTGAACGTTGCAATTCTTCCCTGAATTTGTCGATATTTTCGGTGGCGTACATCTGCGAGATATTTTCGGGATACAAAAGGTATTTCTTGGCTGCGCGCACGACCTTAATTTCCCTTTCACGTTTCTCCAGAGCCTCAGGCCCATCCATAAAAGGGTGCGAATGGAACAGGCAATAACCTTTCAGCATCCCGGTATACAGTTCAAGAAAGGCAAGAGCAACATATCCTCCGAGTGAATGGCCTGTAAGAAATACCTGCTTTATGTTAAGGTTTTCGAGCAGCACCTTTATGGCCCCGGCCATAAACTCCATTGTATGGTTTTCGCTGTAGACCTTTGAAAGCCCGTGCCCCGGAAGATCAACGCAGATGACCCGGAATTTCCCCGACAGCTTTTTTGCAAATCCCGACCATATATCCGAAGTCTCAAGATAACCATGAAGAAGTACAACTGTTTCTCCTTCACCGGTATCAGTGTAGTAGATTTTACCACCATTGTAATGGATATAATAATTCATGGCTTCTTACTTTATAGGTAACAGTATTAAAATTTAATCAGATATCTTTAAAACAACTTCGGAATAAATGATGTTTATCACTTCAATTGCTAATATGATTAAATAATTTTATTTTTAAG
>DAIUKI010000248.1:0-4729 GCA_036848255.1 Bacteroidales bacterium
GCCGGTACTCTGAAAATACGGTGGGCCGACGGCTGGGTCATAATGAATTTCCCTGTATATGATCTCAGCCAGGCTCAGGTCCCTCAGGATTTATGTAATTACATTGTAATTACGCCCGTAGAATATTACCGTACGGCCCATGGCTGGACTTTTCTGCTTTTCCGCAGTGAAGAAGAAGTCATAAACCTCACTCCCGATTTTGGAGCCTTGAAGAATTCACCATATGGCGACATGATAGTTACAGCTCCTTCATCAGATCCGCGCTACGATTTCTGTGTCCGCTGCTTTGCCCCTGCTCTCGGCATTGATGAGGACCCTGTGACCGGCTCGGCCCACTGCGCCCTGGTGCCTTTCTGGAGCAAAAGAACCGGAAGAATGGAATTTACCTCGCACCAGGTATCAAAACGCGGAGGAATTTTGAAAGTTGCACTCCGTGGCGACAGGGTTGAAATAGCGGGAGAGGCAGTAACAATCCTCAGGGCGGAATTGCAGGTATGATAAAAAGATTGCTTCGTCGCACACTCCTCGCAATGACGGTATATACTTTGAAGGCTCCCCTCCCTGGGGGCCGACCGTTAAGAAATTAGCCTGTGGCTAATTTTAGGGAGGAGCCAGATTGCAGGGGAGATTTGTGGTGGAGGGGTTGGGGGTGGGTAAAAACGAAAAACTAAACCGATCTGTACATACACTAATAGATAAAACTATGAAACATGATCCTGAATTAAGAATCAAAGAGCTGGGAATTGATTTGCCACCAGCCCCGAAACCAATGGGTGTATATAAACCCGTTCTGGTTATCGGCAATTTACTTTATGTATCAGGGCAGGGCCCTTTGAAAAATGACGGGACCCTTATAAAAGGGAAGGTTGGAAAAGACCTCAGCATGGAAGAAGGAAAGCTTGCTGCCCGGCAGGTTGGACTGGCAATGCTTTCAACAATCAGGGCAAATATAGGAGACCTTAATAAGATAAAGCGGATTGTTAAAACTCTCGGAATGGTGAACAGCACAACTGAGTTTGACCAGCATCCTGCAGTAATCAACGGATTCAGCGAACTTATGGCTGATGTCTTTGGAGAAGATAACGGGGTTGGCGTCCGAAGTGCTGTTGGAATGATCCTTCCCGGAAATATTGCGGTCGAGATTGAAGCCATGTTTGAACTTCATCAGTGAAAAAATGAGTGAAACAATAAACAGTTCAAATCCCTGGTACAGGATTCAAAATCCTGACGAAGTATACTCACCTGCCCTGCTTGTCTATCCTGACCGCATTGAGAACAATATCAGGAAGATGATAAAAACAGCCGGCGATAAGGATATGTTAAGGCCTCATGTAAAAACGCACAAGATGCCTGAGGTAGTAAGGCTCCTGATGAAATATGGAATAAATAAGTTCAAATGCGCTACAATTGCTGAAGCAGAGATGACTGCAGCCTGCGGGGCTGATGATATCCTTCTCGCCTACCAGCCTGTCGGTCCCAACATCAGAAGATTTTTTAAACTGATCAGGAAATATCCCGGAACAAAAATATCCTGCATTTCCGATTGTGAAAATATTATTAGGGTACTTTCGGTAGAAGCCGTACATAATGAAACAGAGGTACCAATATGGCTTGATATAAATATTGGTATGAACCGCACGGGAATTGCACCCGGGAATGAAGCTTCAGCATTGTACAAGCTTATTAACAGCTTGCCGGGGCTGAAGGCAGAAGGTCTTCATGTTTATGACGGACACATTCATGAAAATGATCCTGCACTCCGTAGGAAAATCTGCAATGATGCATACCATCAGGTGGAATTATTGATTTCCGGGTTACCGGAAACTGAAGGACCGGTAAAGGTTGTAGCCGGCGGTACCCCCACATTCCCTGCTCATGCTGAACGTTCCGGTGTTGAGACAAGTCCGGGAACTGCTGTTTTATGGGATTACGGGTATGCCTCTTCATTTACCGACCTGGACTTCCTTAATGCTGCTCTCCTCTTTACGAGAGTGATAAGCAAGCCGGCAGGAGAGTTTATCTGTATCGATCTGGGGACCAAGGCCGTTGCCTCCGAAATGCCACATCCAAGGATAAAAATAATCGGGCTGGGTAACTATGACATCGTGAGTCACAATGAGGAACACATGGTTATAAGGACAGCAGAAGCCGGAAAAATAAATGTCGGTGATGTGTTGTACTGTATCCCTTATCATATCTGTCCTACTGTCGACAGATACGATAAGGTATCTGTGGTCAGGGATGGCAAGGTAACTGGGGAATGGAAGGTGGAAGCAAGAAGAAGGGAAATTACGGTATGAAGGCGTGAATAAGGCGTGAAGGCATCTAGGCTTGAAGGCCTAATAGCAGAAATACTCTGCGAAAATCTGCGGAAAAATCTGCGAAAATCTGCGAGAAATTCTTTTTTTTGCTATCAATTACCCACCCCTCACCCCTCCCAGGAGGGGAACTGATTTGCTGCAGTTATGCAGTTATGGTTTGAAGAACTTCAAAACCGCAAAACAATTATATTACCGATAAAGATAAACGAACCCCCGGTACTCCTTACTGTCATATTTTATATCATCCCAACCCAGGGCTTTGATGATATAGTAATAGACCCCTGGACTGGCTTTGGCTGAAGTCTTACCTACATTTCCGTCCCATCCGTCCCATTCCTTCAATATCTCCCCTTCGCCATAGAAATCATACACCTTTGTCCCGTTCCGGCTGAAGATTACAATGCTGATGTATCGCAGCGATGTCTTATCGACCATGAACTTGTCGTTTATACCATCCTCATTGGGGGTAAAGACATTCGGGATCGCGAGGGAGGATTCATCAACCTCGATATAATCGAATCTCAATGAATCGATGCAGTGCAGGTCGCTCTCGACCGTGAGCTTTACGGAGTACTCACCGGGGATATAATAAGTATGTGGTTGTGGAGTATTGAGCATCGAAACCGAATCATCACCAAATTCCCAAAGCCAGGTAGCTGCCCTGACAGATTTATCGGTGAAGGTCACCTCCAGAGGTGCCTCCCCGGTTGAAGGTTCAACCGAAAAATCAGCCTTCACATGAATCGATTCATAGAAAAAAGACGACTCGCTGCTGCACGTCAGGCTGTCGGTCACACGCAGCTTGTAGGTGACATCATCAAGCGGCGGGCTGAAGGTCTGAGGATTGATCTCAATATCGGGAAAAGGTATTGCAGAAACAGGATCGGAGGACCATAGGAATCTGATACCGTTAGGTAATCTTATTCTTTGTCCGCCAGATGGATCTCTGTAATAAAAGGTATCCACGGCAGCTTTGCCGTTGAGGGCAACGTATTCGCATGTTCTGTTCTGCAGGCTGGCCTGGGCAAGGGGGCTGTCCGTAAATATCCATCCCGTAAGACTTGTGCTGTAGCCCGACCCGTTTGTTATGTTAACCCGGTAACCGCCTTCGTCGAGATTGCTGATAACCGAGCTCATTACTCCTGTTTCCGTCCTGACAAGCTCTGTGAATCCATTTGATACATCGCTCCATTTATACCATGAGAATGTGAAAGGGCCGGTGCCTCCAGGACTAACGGCGTTCAGATTTCCTCTTACTGTTCCTGTTGCATTGCAGTAAACAAAAACCGGATCCCTAACCCCGGGAGCCGAGGGATAGGAAGTATATCTTAGGGCATTCATCCCCGGCGAAGTAAGCTGACCCATGAGGGTCACAGGTAATAACAGGACTGAAATAAAAAAACAAAAACGCACAGGCCTATGTTTTTTATAAGGACATGCCATGGCATGTCCGGATTTTAAAACAAAACGGTCCCAATTTCTCTTTGGTATAAACAACGGCAATATTAATAAAATCTACAATAAAGGGACATGCCATGGCATGTCCCTGTTAATAAATAAACCTGTTTGTCGCATATTAACCTGTTTTATTGATCTCGTATTTACTAATTTTGTCCTTTCTATAAGGACATGCCATGGCATGTCCTTACTATCAAAAATCGATGACAAATAATTACCTGAATGACCTGAACGAAGCTCAGCGGCTTGCAGTTATAAATTGTGAAGGCCCTGCACTTGTCATTGCCGGAGCAGGTTCTGGAAAGACCAGGGTTCTCACCTACAGGATTGTCCATCTTCTTCAGAAGGCTGTTCCTGCTTACAGGATACTGGCCCTGACATTTACGAACAAGGCGGCAAAAGAGATGAAGGACAGGATCACCGCTATTATTGATCCGGAGATTGCACGACATCTCTGGATGGGTACGTTCCACTCGGTCTTTGCAAAGATCTTGAGGAAGGAGGCATCAAGGCTCGGGTACAAATCAACATATACCATCTATGATTCTTCCGACTCAAAAAGTCTTGTCCGTACGATAATTAAAGAGATGAACCTCGATGACAGCGTCTACAAGCCCGGAGTGATTTCTGCAAGGATCTCAGCTTCAAAAAACAATCTTGTAACGGCAAGCATATATGCATCTGATGCTGCAATGCAGGCTTATGACAAATCGATCCGGATGCCGTTGCTGTCGGATATTTACAAAGCATACTCGGTCAGGTGCTTCAAGGCAAATGCAATGGATTTTGACGATCTCCTGCTCAACACTAATATTCTCTTCAGGGATTTCCCTGACGTCCTTGCCGCCTATCAGGAGAAATTTCATTATATCCTGGTAGATGAGTATCAGGATACAAACTATTCACAATACCTTATAATAAAGAAATTGGCTGCGGCCCGCAAGAATATC
>DAIUKI010000249.1:0-4722 GCA_036848255.1 Bacteroidales bacterium
GTATCTAATTAAAAATTTTAACAGCTAAAGCTGACAGGAGATAATTATTAATGATTAGATTGTACAGATTTTTAAAACCGTTCATATTTATGGTTATTGCAATTTTAGCACTTATATTTTTGCAAACGCTTGCCGATCTGTATCTGCCGACCTTGATGGCGGATCTTATTAACAAAGGAATCATGAATAGTGATACAAATTACATTTGGAAAACAGGCGGATTTATGCTGCTGATCAGTGCAGGAGGAGTAATATGTGCTGTTTTAGCCAATTTTTTATCCTCAAGGACTGCAGTCGGCTTTGGCAGAATTATCCGGAATAAAATCTTCAAGAGGGTTGAGAGCTTTTCCCTGCACGAGTTTGATAAGATAGGGACGGCTACGCTTATTACCAGAACAACAAATGATATTACACAGGTTCAGATGGTCACTATTATGATCATGCGCATGATGATTGCTGCACCGATGATGATGATTGGTGGAGTTATTATGGCATTGTCAAAGGATAAGCCTCTGACATGGGTTTTTGCTGTTGCACTTCCTGTGCTTGCCGCTACACTTGGCTTTATTGCAAGCAAGGGCATACCTCTCTTCAAATTAATGCAGGTAAAGATTGATAAAATCAATCTGGTTTTACGTGAAAACCTGACAGGTATCCGTGTAATACGTGCGTTTAACCGGATTGACCGCGAAAAGGCTCGTTTTGAAGATGCAAATGCAGACTTGACCAATAACTATATCAAGGTGAACAGGATCATGGCATTCTTAATGCCGTCTGTAATGTTGATCATGAACTTGGCATCTACCGCCATTCTATGGTTTGGTATAATTCGAATCAACAACGGAGATATGTCTATGGGCTCTCTCATCGCGTTTACTCAGTATGCCTTTCAGATTTTATTCTCAGTTGTCATGGTTTCCATGATGTTTATCATGATACCTCGTGCATCAGCTGCGGCAGTTAGAATTAACGAAGTACTGGATACAGTTCCCGAAATCAATGACCAGGAGCAGCTTAAGATTGCCGACAAATCAAGAGGTTTCGTAGAATTCAGGGATGTTGCCTTTAGTTATCGTGGTGCGGAACAGCCTGCGATCAATAATATCACCTTCATTGCAAAACCCGGTGAAGTCACTGCCATTATCGGTGGTACCGGTTCGGGCAAGTCGTCACTTATAAATCTGATCCCGCGCTTTTACGATGTCGACAGCGGCAGTGTTTTGGTTGATGGCGTAGATGTCAGGGAAATGTCACAGGAAGCGCTTCGTGCTAAAATCGGTTTTGTGCCGCAAATGACGGTTCTCTTTTCCGGTACAATTACAGATAACATTAAATATGGCAAGGATGATGCTACCGACGAAGAGGTCAGGCATGCTGCCAAGATCGCACAGGCAATGGAATTTATATCCGGCATGAAAGATGGCTTTGCTTCGATAATTTCTCAGGGTGGAACCAACGTGTCAGGTGGACAGAAGCAGCGTCTTTCCATAGCACGTGCTTTGGTCAGAAAGCCGGAAATCTATATTTTTGATGACAGTTTTTCGGCACTTGACTTTAAAACCGATGCTCGTTTGCGTGCCGCATTGAAAAAAGAAATCACTGAATCCACCTTGTTTATCATTTCACAGAGGGTTTCTACCATAATGGATGCAGACCGGATTATCGTTTTGGATAATGGTGAGATCGCAGGTATGGGGACCCATAAAGAGCTTTTAAATACCTGTGAGGTATATCATGAGATTGTATCCTCACAGCTTTCAGAGGAGGAAATCGCATGAGTGAAGAACGTAAAGATATAAAAAGTGGTCAGCCTATGGGAGGACCAAGAAGAGGCCCTATGGGTGGAGGCGGGCCCGGGGGAGCAATGGGAAGACCGGTAGAAAAAGCAAAGAATTTTAAAGGAACATTAAAAAGGCTTGTAAAATATTTAAAACCATATAAAATAAATTTAATCATCGTTTTACTATTTGCAGTTTTGAGTACGGCTTTTGCGATTGCATCTCCCAAAATAACCGGGAATGCGATGAATAAGTTGAGCGATGGTTATGTATCAAAAATGGCAATACAGCAGATAGCAGATGAACAAAATTCACTCATGTCCGGGAAACAAAATACACAAATGACAGATGAGCAGAAAAAACAAATGGCAGATGCCTTAAAAGATCCAAAAATATTGCAAATGCTAGGAAAGATAAAAACATTGCCGGTAATTGATACCGTACAGGACCCCCAGCAAAAAGCGGATATTTTCAAAACAATGGTGGAATTGGGCAAATTGATGCCTGCAACGCAGCAAAAAGTAAAGTTTACCCAAGATCAGATAGATAATGTTGTCAGGGCAATCAAAGAAACTAATGGGAAAATGGATTTTACCCATATAGGCCAGATAATTTTGATCTTACTAGGGATATATTTACTCAGCGCATTGTTTACCTTCGTCATGCAGTATGTGATGTCGAGTGTTGCGCAGAAAACAGTGTATGACATGCGTAAGGATTTGGACAATAAACTCGCAAAGCTGCCGCTGAAATATTTTGATGCACGGACACATGGCGAAATATTGAGCCGTATGACAAATGATATAGATACAATATCAACCACCTTGCAGCAGAGTCTTACACAGTTGATTACATCCATCATCCAGATTATCGGCTATATCATAATGATGTTGATTACCAGTCCTATACTCACATTAATTGTGCTTGTAACGATGCCCCTTTATATATTGTCAACAATGGTTATCGCTAAAAAATCCCAAAAATACTTTGCAGCACAGCAGAAGGAGATAGGGCAACTTAGTGGCCATGTAGAAGAGATGTATACCGGTCATAAAATCATAAAGGCCTTTGGACATGAAAAAGAGTCTATAGAAAAATTCAGCGGTATCAACGATAAACTCTACGATGCTGGTTGGAAAGCGCAGTTTGTATCAGGGATTATGTTCCCCCTTATGAACTTTATCAGCAACCTTGGTTATGTGGCTATCTGTGTAGTTGGCGGCCTATGGATGACTGCGAACAGACTTAAGCTGGGTGATATAACTGCATTTATACAATACTCAAGATCTTTTACCATGCCGATTGTGCAAACGGCAAATATAGCAAACATTATCCAATCTACTGTTGCATGTGCGGAGCGTGTTTTTGAAGTTCTGGACGAAACTGAAGAAATACAAGACAGTGCTGCTGCCAAAGTTATTGAATTCCCCAAGGGCAAAGTTAAAATTGAGAATGTGAATTTCAGCTACAAGGAAGACGTGGTATTGATTGAAAACATGAATATCGATGTAAAACAAGGACATACGATTGCGATTGTAGGACCGACCGGTGCAGGTAAAACTACGCTTGTCAACCTGCTTATGCGTTTCTATGAAATAAACAGTGGTAAAATTTCCATTGATGGTGTAGACATCAGGGAATTAAAGCGTGGAGACCTGCGTAATATGTTCGGCATGGTGCTGCAGGACACGTGGCTCTTTAATGGTACTATAAGAGATAATATTGCTTATGGTCGCGACGGCGCAACTGAGGAAGAGATTGTCCGTGCGGCAAAAGCTGCCCACGCCGATCACTTTATAAGAACTCTTCCAGAAGGTTATGACACGATACTGAATGAGGAAGCATCAAATATATCCCAGGGGCAAAAGCAGCTTCTCACAATTGCCCGCGCCATACTTGCCGACCCGGCAATCCTGATTCTTGATGAAGCTACAAGCAGCGTCGATACAAGAACTGAGGTTTATATACAAAAGGCTATGCTTGCACTAATGAAAAACAGAACCAACTTTGTAATTGCCCACAGGCTTTCTACAATTCGTGATGCTGAATTGATACTTGTTATGAATAACGGCAGTATCATTGAGACAGGTAACCATAAAGAGCTTCTTGCTAAAGGCGGTTTATATGCAGACCTTTACAACAGCCAGTTTGCAGGAGCAAATCTGGAAACCGAAGCGGTATAAGGATATTTAAACATAAAAGTTCATAAAAATGCTACCGGCATATAACTTGCTGGTAGTTTTTTTGTCATTTCATGAAATGAAATCTGGCCCAAAGTCCTTACTACGACAAAGAGTCTAACTGCTGGTCCTGATGGACTTGTTACATGTACCTACTCCGCTACCGGACTTTTGGACGATTTGTGCATAGACACTCGTTAAGCCCCTAAAGGGTTCAGAAAAACGAGAGACCTTTCATTACCTGGAAGGTTTAATAACCACCCGGAACAAAGGTCTTTTTCTATTACAGCTGAATTCAAAACGAAAATTGTGCAGCCGGAAGGCATTGGAACAGCACCAATACATCAGAGAAAGTTGTATGGCAGTGCAAAACCTACATAGTTGACGGTAAGGATGCCTGTGGTGCCAAAGCGGTCGATGAGAATGTTTTGATAACCCAGCTTTCAATCCAGTTGTCTTCAACCTCTTGTGCCTGCCAAAAAAACAAATACGGGGAAATCGTGGTGCCTAAAATTGCCACGACATTGAGCAGATAGTCTTTTGAAAACTGAATTTGGGGGAGCACCGTGTTTTCAATTATGATTCCCTAATCCAGTTTAAACGTGGATCAGTAAAAAGAACAAGGGCGGCAGATCTAAACTAGCACACTATTGGATAAAGATAGACAAGGGGTACAGAATGTATTTGTATTTTAATTTTATACCCATTAGACAATTTATACGGTGTCTCGTAAGCTCAATCATCAAACATAATATCGTTGCCTT
>DAIUKI010000250.1:0-4688 GCA_036848255.1 Bacteroidales bacterium
GCTGATATATTTTTAAAAAACCTGTCAAACAAATACAACAAATAGTGGAGAAATACTACCTGTCCGGTTTTCCTTCTCCGGAAACGCTCCGGAAACAAATTGCAGTTAATGACTTACCCGGCTTCAGGGAAGCTAACACACATATCCACACCCCTTATTCATTCAGCGCATTTCCCGATATGACAACAATATTCAGGCTTGCGAAAGATGAAAATATTGCCGTTCTCGGGATCAACGACTTTTTCGTAGCCGACGGTTACAGGGAGTTCTGCAGCGGATCCGTCAGGAACCAGATATTCCCTTTATTCAATATTGAATTCATCGGTCTGTTAAGGGAGGAACAGAAAAAGGGCATCAGGATAAACGATCCAAACAATCCCGGGAGAATTTATTTCTGCGGGAAAGGGCTTGATTATCCATTCAATCCCGGATTTCTTCAGGGCATACAGCTTAAATCCGTTATCAGGGAGAGCCAGAAACAGATGAGGGCCATGATAACAAAGCTTAATAAGATTATCGAACCCGTGAACCCTTCGCTTACCCTCTCATATGAAGATATTAAAAAACGCTATGCACACGACCTGGTCCGCGAAAGGCACCTGGCTAAAGCGGTCAGGAACGCTGCTGCTGAAACATATCCCGATCCGGGGGAGCAGATCAGATTCCTTGAAAACATCTACGGAGGGAAGAGATCAAAGGCAGGTTCGGATAATACTGCCCTTCTCGAAAACGAAATACGGTCAAACCTTTTAAAGAGCGGAGGAGCGGCATTTGTTGAAGAGAATGAAGATTCTTTTCTTGAACTTGACAAGATCATTAAAATAATAATCAAAGCCGGAGGAATCCCCTGCTATCCTGTCCTGCTCGATGATCCATCAGGCAATTTCACTGAATTTGAAATTGATAAAGAAAATCTGTTCAGGACTCTTTCTTCTCTGAAAATAGGATGCATTGAATTAATACCCGGAAGAAATAGTCTCGCCATTCTCAATGATTTTGTCACATTTTTCCATGAAAAGGACTTCCTTGTTACATTTGGTACCGAACATAATACTCCCGAAATGATTCCCCTTATGGTTACGGCACGGGGAGCAGAACAGCCTGACGATAAGCTGAAGATTATTGCATGGGAAAGCGTCTGTGTAATTGCTGCCCATCAGTATCTCAGGGCTAAGGGAATGCAGGGTTACATCCTACCCGACGGTCGTCCAAGCACCGCTCAGAAAAGAGATCTTATATTCCTTGGAAAACTTGTAATAGAATTCTTCCTTTCAAAAAAATGAAAATATGAGAGCGGAAATTGCTGAACTGATTGAGTTGTCGAGGTTTTACGGAAACAACAAGGAGTATGTAATTGCCGGCGGTGGAAATACATCCTTTAAGGATGGTCAGACAATATGGATTAAGGCCAGCGGTCAGGCGCTCGCCGGTCTTGATGAAAACGGACTTGTTGCTTTGAGCCGCGAGAAGCTCCGGCTCATTTCCGGCAGGAATTATTCAGACGACCCTGATCTGAGGGAAGAACAGGTCAAGATGGACCTATTGAACAGCATCATAGATACCGGAAAACAAAAGAGACCTTCAGTCGAAACCTCCCTGCATGAACTGATAAGTTATAATTTTGTCGTTCACCTCCATCCCACACTCATAAACGGGATACTTTGCAGCAGAAATGCCAGAAATCTTACTGCCAGGCTCTTTGGAGAGAAAGTATTGTTTGTGCCTTATACGGATCCCGGGTATACCCTGTTCAAAAAACTTGAATCGGAAATCAAAAAATACAGGGATCAATATTCTTCAGATCCCCGGATTATTTTTCTCGAGAACCACGGATTATTTGTCGGCGCTGATTCATCTAAAGAGATAAAAAGGATATATGAAGAGATCCTTTCAGTTATCGGGACCCATGTCAGCCATCTGGGTGACATAGAGGAACTGCCTTATAACCCGGTACTTCTCAAGGTCCTGCCTGCCCTGAGGATGCTTCTTTCAGATGATAAGGTAAAAATAATAAGATACAGACATAACACACTTATTTCCAGGTATTATCAAAACCAGCAGGAATTTCATAAGATATCACTTCCACTCACCCCGGATATAATAGTATATTGCAAAACCAGGTACCTTTTCATTGAGCAATCTGCAACCGCCGATAAAATCCTTGATTCCATAAGGATGCAATTGCCCCGATTTCAGACTGAATACGGCTATCTACCGAAAATCATTATTATTAAAAATGCAGGGCTGATAGCGCTGGAGGACTCGGCAACTTCAGCTGATACTGTACTCGATGTGTATGAAGATCTTATAAAGGTGAGTCATTATTCCTCACTTTGCGGCGGCACCAAAACACTTACCCCCGATCAGGTCGCTTTCATAGATAAATGGGAAGTCGAGAACTATCGTCGTAAAATATTACAGAGTTCCCTACAAGGAAGCAGGCTGGAAGGTAAAACTGCAATCGTTACAGGAGGCGCACAGGGATTTGGAGCAGGTATAGCCGGTGCACTGTTCAGATTAAATGCGAACGTCGTTGTTGCTGACCTTAATGCGGAAACAGGTAGTAAATTGATTTCGGACCTTCAGGTTCCGGGATCCAAAAACAAGGCTCTTTTTGTCGGAACGGATGTCTCGGATCCTGAATCCGTAAAAAACCTTGTGGAAAGAACCGTCGCTGAATTCGGAGGTCTTGATCTGATGGTCAGCAATGCCGGGGTACTTATGGCAGGGGGCCTGGATGAAATGGACCCGGAAGTGTTTGCAAAAACCACATCAATAAATTACAGCGGATATTTCTACTGTGCCAAATATGCTTCGGAGGTAATGAAGATTCAGAACCTTGAGAAACCCGATCATTTTACGGATATCATCCAGATAAATTCCAAATCGGGGTTAAGGGGAAGCAACAGGAACTTTGCATATGCTGGAGCTAAATTCGGAGGGATAGGCCTCACACAATCCTTTGCCCTCGAGCTTGCTCCTTTCAGGATCAAAGTGAACTCAATCTGTCCCGGGAATTTCTACGAAGGTCCATTATGGTCCGATCCAAAGACAGGGCTTTTTGTTCAGTACCTTAATACCGGCAAGGTGCCCGGAGCAAGAACCATTGATGATGTAAGGAAATTCTATGAGGATCAGGTTCCTATGAAACGCGGTTGCAGGCTTGATGACGTTGTCAAAGCCCTGATGTACATTATTGATCAGGAATATGAAACCGGACAGGCAGTACCTGTAACGGGTGGGCAGGTGATGCTAGGCTGAGGGGCTGGGGTGGGTTTAAACAGAAATTTTTATGAAGACAAAAGCAGTCAGAATTTACGGCAAGAAAGACCTTCGCCTGGAGGAATTTGATTTGCCCGATATAAAAGAAAATGAGATCCTTGCAAGAGTCGTTTCTGACAGTATCTGCATGTCATCCCATAAGGCCGCCCTTCAGGGAGCTGAACACAAGCGTGTTCCGGATGACATCCACATTAATCCCACAATCATAGGGCATGAATTTGCCGGAGTGATCCTCGCGGTTGGCGAAAAATGGAAGCACAGGTTTTCTGCCGGACAAAAGTTCTCCATCCAGCCAGCCATGAACCATATGGGAACCCTTGAAGCCCCGGGATATTCCTTCAGGTATATTGGTGGTGATGCCACCCATATTGTTATTCCCGATATCGTAATGGAAGCTGACTCACTTCTTCAGTATGAGGGTGAGGCGTTTTATCCGGCTTCCCTTTCTGAGCCAATGTCATGCATAGTCGGAGCCTTCCATGCAAGCTATCATGTTCCTCCCGGAACCTATAACCACATTATGGGCATCAAGACAGGCGGGAATATGGCCATTCTGGCGGGGGTTGGTCCGATGGGGCTTGGAGCAATCGACTATGCAATTCACCAGGACAGAAAACCAGGTCTGCTCGTGGTTACCGATATCAACGACAGCAGGATTGCAAGGGCAGCCTGCCTTTTCCCACCGGAGGGTGCCCTGAAAGAAGGGATAAAACTCATCTATGTTAACACCGGGAAAATGGCTGATCCCGTGCAACATTTACGGGGATTGACCGGAGGTAACGGATTTGATGATGTTTTTGTTTTTGCACCGGTAAAGCAGGTTGTCGAGCAGGGCGATGCAATTCTTGGATTTGACGGATGCCTCAATTTCTTTGCAGGTCCCACTAATCCTGAATTCAAGGCTGAATTCAATTTTTACAATGTCCATTATTCATTTACCCATATAACCGGGACTTCCGGAGGGAACACCGATGACATGAGGGAATCACTGAAGCTGATGAGTGAAGGGAAGATCAACCCGGCAATAATGATAACACATGTGGGCGGACTGGATGCTGTGGTAGAGACAACACTGAATCTGCCTCAGATTCCCGGAGGCAAGAAACTGATCTATACCAATATATCGATGCCGCTTATCTCTCTTTACAAGCTTGGGGAAGCCGGTAAAACTGATCCCTTTTATGCAGGTCTGCATGAAATAGTATCAAGAAACGATTATATCTGGAATCTTGAGGCGGAAAAATACTTGTTATCAAACGCAAAATCAATCTGATTCATTAAACTAAAGACAGAAAACAGAAGTAGACTGGGCATACGGCACTAAAAAAAATAACTCCAGATTCAATCTTTCAATCGGGTAGGAAGCGGCTCGCGCCGCTGTCCCCCCACACCACCCGGCATACGTC
>DAIUKI010000251.1:0-4652 GCA_036848255.1 Bacteroidales bacterium
AGTTCTTTAAACCTTGGTTCATTGAAGAGAGGTTTATATATCCTATTTGCTGGTATATATGGCGTAAAATCTCCGCTGAGTTTATATTGAACTTCAAGAGCATCAATAGCTTTATCTTTTTCACCAAGTGCTGAATAGATATCAGCAACACCAGAAGCACACCACCATGAATCCATGCATTTCTCAAGTTCTTTAACTATTTCCAGTGCTTTATCCTCCTCTCCGGCGCGTGCATAGGCGACACCCAGGCCACTCACGTAATCAGGGCTTATTGCTATTCCTTTTTTGTGTGCCTCAATTGCTTCATAGTGCATTCCCATTTCAGTATATGATGATCCCATTACAAAATATGCCATAGTATAATTTGGATCGAGCTGAAGAGTTTTACGTGATTCATTTATCGCTTCTTCAAAACGACCTGCAAAATTATAAAGCCAGGCCAGGTAGCCCTGGTAAATAGTTTCAGTAGGAGATATTTCAACTGCCTTTTTCATTTCTGCAAATGAATCCTCCATCTTGAAGTCTCTCGAATATCGGGTACCAGGAATTAAAGAAGCACAATATAACCAGCTTAAATGGCAGTGGGCAAAGGCATCGTTCGGATTCAGCTTTATTGCATGTGTCAGATATTGTTCAGCCTGATCAAAATTCCAGCCGCGGTATATATTCCAGTGACCAATAATTGCATAAGCATCTGACTGCGTTGAATCCAATGCAAGAGCTTTCATTGCATAATCTCTTGCCCGGTTTGGAGCATCTGCACCGATACCGGCTCCATGAGATGATTCTCCGTACCCTCGCGCCAGGCCGAGATAAGGTAAAGGATCCAAAGGATCTATTGCGATGGCTTCATTGTAGTATTTTAATCCCTTTTCAAATCCTTCAGGGGTCATAAGTTTCATATAATAATCTCCCAGTCTACAGGCTTTTAACAGATCAGGGTTATGTTTCGGAGCAAGGGCCATGTTATTTGATTCCTGAACTGTAAGCTTAACCTGGGCTGCGTCAACAATTTTGCTGATTATATCACGGTAAATCTCACTGATGCTGCTCCATTTGTAAAGAAATATAGAACTCCAAATATTTCTTTCTTCAGGAAAAGCTTCAATTAATCGAACTTCTACCTGAAGATTGTCTTCAGTTCCTTTAATTGTCGATTGAATTAAGTTATTTACACTTAGCTTTTTAGCTATTTGCTGAACAGGTTCTTCGCTGTTCCTGAACTGCAATGTAGACTGGTCTGGCCTTACTATCAGACTACTGATGCCACTAAGCTTGCCGGATATATCACTTTGAATGGCATCAGCAATATATTGCAGTTCAGAATTCCCTGTCAGATTTGAGACCGGTAAAACAGCGATGGCTTTTTTTATTATTTCAGTGGCTGACAGTCCGGATTTTTGCCTGTTAATTAATTTGGGAACAAAGATCAAAAGTGCTGCGAGCAGCAGGATTCCCAGAGCACTAATAAGAACGGTCTTCCCGGAGAGGCGCTTCCTTTGCGCAGTTTTTTCAGCAAGTGATTCAGAGACAGAACTTGTCTGACCAGTTCCTGCCCCTGTCTGATATGATTTTGTTGCCCTTTTCCTGGGATCGGGGTGAGTACCATAGATCACATCCTTAACAGCATTTGCGACTTTATTTATCTGATCACGGTAAAAGGTTTTGTTAAGGTTTTTATCCGGGTTATCAGAAGGTTTCAAAGGTCTGTTGACACCGGCGCTCGAGTAGATAAATTCAATTGCACGGAGCCTGCAACCTATCTCATTTTCAATAAGTTCAGTGTCAGATGCATCCAGGTCGTGGATCTTCACTGGAATGATCCTGCTGCAAACATTGCCGCTTGCCAGCTTTATATCTTTTCCAATCGGATCGGAATCAGCCATTTTATTAAATGCGACAAATTCATTTTGCCAGGCAAAACTTTTCGGATCGCAGTAGGTTTGTGAAATGACAGGGATAAAGATTACCGATTTAAGCTTTGTCGCAAGGCTCTTGTCGACATTATGGATCTCAAGCAATCCATCATGAGGATTTTCGTCGAAATAAATGGATACATCCTCCTTAAAAGTTGCTTCAATTTCCCTTTTAAGGTGATCGATAAATTCAGTAACCCAGCCGTCATACTTGTTGTCTTTCTGGCGGTAGCTTATGAAAATGTCGTACTCGTAACCAGGAATAATGCTTGCCATTGTAAATGAGGATTTTATAAATACTTTTCAAAGATCTGCCGTATTCAAATCAAAGTTAAACCTTAGTTGATCCAAAAGCAAAAAAATGTTTGGCTCCTGTAAAACATAAATTAAATGCCCTCGACCTCCGGTTCTTTCTCTTTAAAGATAAGATACCAGTTCCCGTTTTCAATAAGCGCTTCCTTCCCAATCACAAAAAATAACTCTTTTAGATATGATTGTTTCTCAGAAATATCAATCGCCTGATCATTTACTTCATTGATTTTTGATTCAGCCCTCTGGTAAATAACATGCATCAGTTCGTACTGATTAACAAGCGGTTCATAGCCTTTCATCTGGATATATGCTTTGATCAAAGCAAACACTCCTATTAATATCCCAATAATTACCAGCAACCAGTTCAAATAATTGTTTGATTCATAGAATTTCCCAAAAAAAACGATAGATCCCAGTAGAAGGAATGCAATCACAAAGGCTATATTTGAAATTATGTGGTAAAAGCTTATTTGTTTTGTCATCTTCCTGATTGCTGATTCAAAGAACCCGACCTGATTTTTTACCCAGTTTTCTGTCAGATCATTTATGGTTTCTGAAGCTATTGATCCATCATTATAGGAAATTCCGTAGACCGCCGAGAGAATATGCTTTACCCAGGTGAATTCCTTCCGGTGTATTCTTAAAATATAATCGGATACATTCTTATTTATTCCAGCGATATTCCAGTAAAACTGAATCCTTAAAGCTTCTGCCAGAGTCCTGTTATATAAATACTTTTTATGATTGTTTGTGGATCTTGAATAATAATAAACCAGAGTGGCTGAAACAAGAATAATCATTGCAATGACAAGGATCCATCTTTCAAATATTATGTTGGAATAAGCTTCGAGAGCAAAAATTAAAAGCAAGCCCAGAAAGAAAAGGCAAATTGTAATGAGAATGTCTCTTTTTCGGAATTGCTGCGATAATAAATCCATTATCGAATACCACTTTAAGATCGATTTTTGCGGAGCAATAAGCTTTTCCCTGGTATTGAAAAGATAAGACTGTGATTTCTCAAATTCAGACTGTTCAATATTGAATGAATCTGAGTTTATCTCTTCGATTTTTTCGAGGGCATCTTTTAATACAGGATCTTTTAAAATATGTTTTAGCGATAATGCTTCCTTATTACTGATACCCGGGAATATTTTATAAGGTGATTTTGCTCTTTTACTGGGTAAAACAAAAACTGTCCCGTCGTACTCAAATGTACTTTCTGCCACAGTATCATCATCCCCTGTGATTTTGTGTTTTACAATATCTGCAGTTCCTCCCTTTTTGCCTGCTTCTCCATCCCATAAAGCAATCAATACTAATGAACTGTCTGCCACAAGCTTCCCGGTCTTGAGATATTGCTGGGGCCTGTCAATTTCTTTTCTATCATCATACCCTATGCAAAAACTCCTTTTTGCCTTTTTCAACAATTCGTCAAACTCCCTGTCAGATACTTCTGTGAAGTCATTCTTATACTCATGTGTTTCAAATGGCATAGGAACGATCAGTTCAAATCTTTCTTTATAGTCTTCATTCTTTTCTTTAAGGTCTAAGAATATGTTGGCTACATACCTGTCAGCTCCCTCGGCAATGGATGAAAACAGATAAACCGGGGAATTGGGATATCTCATTGCCAGAACTTTGAACAGGTTTTCAATCTGTGCCTTTTGTACATCTGTTGTAATAACATCGAGATGGCCAACAACGCCAACTGTAATTGGTATCCTGTCGGATATTAACATGGTTCTGAATTAAATATTCTTAGTCCTGTTTATTATTAAAGTTGCTTGTTACTTGTTGCTCGTTACTGGTTCGAATTTTCAATTACTCGAGGTAACAAGCAAACAATAACCAGTACCCAGCAACATGGATTTCAGTTAAATTATTCAATCGTGTATCAAATTTAAGAAGCTGTTTAACTAAAAGCAAAAATTTGTTTGTGGTTGACAAGAAAAGAGTTACAAATAAAAAAGCTTTCCCATCACCATTCCCCTTTCTTAATTTGAATACTACGAGTTATTGGTTGCCTTTGACCAGAGTAATTGTCCCTCTTTGGAACACGATAATATCAGTAAGACAGCTGCCGCGAAAAGACAAATCCTGGTAATTAAGTTCTTTGTTTTTATAATTTCAGATATTGGTTAATAATGCTTCTAAGTCACAAGTTAAGTCAAAGCCACAAGAGTCATTTTGCTTTGCATCCCGTAAGTTTTGCTCTGAGTACCAAAATATTGAACGGGAGAGCTGGAGAAGGGGAGAGTGGGGAAATTCATGCTGCCCGGTTAGTTTAATTCCAGTTATCATGTGACAAAACCAATGAATTAGTTTAAGATTCAATTGTCAGGAACATTGAAATGATTGGTCCCGAACCAAAGCCCTGAAAGGTCTTAATGTACTTGCAGTTTAGATAAAAACATATTGTAAAGC
>DAIUKI010000252.1:0-4625 GCA_036848255.1 Bacteroidales bacterium
GTTGATTTTTTTAATATAATAAAGTTCCATCCTTTATGCGCCTTATTGTTAACCTTTGAAATAATGGAATATCAATGACAATAACTTTTAGGTACACTAAAGACTTTTTAACAACGTCGTTCTTTTCGATCTCTATAAGAGTTTTGGAACATTTAAAATCCTATTTTTATAGAAGAAACTCTGTTTCCGGGAAACCTTTTATATCGTCCCATACGGGACTTTAAAAAGAAGATTCAACAAAATGTCTATAAATATCTTGTCCCTCCGGGACAGTTCCGTCAGGAACCAAAAAATGGTCTGCAAATTCTCTTCCCTCTGGGACAGTTCCGTTAGGAACAATATATTTATAGAAACAACAGACACCCCAATGTTTAATAATCCCGTAGGGATGCAACAAAGCAGGCACCTATTATTTGCTAACAATACATTAATTCATTAATAACCATAACCATGAAAAGTCTCAGTTCCTTCTTTTTATCTGACATGATTATTATTCTTTGCTTCCTGACAGCTTCATGCAAACCACCAAATAAAGTTCAGATAGAAGGTGAAATGAAAGCCTGGCACACGATAACCTTTACATTCGACGGCCCCGAAACAACCGAGTACGACACCGCAAATCCTTTCACCGATTACCGGCTCGATGTTGAATTCACTTCTGGCAACCAGAAAATAAATGTCCCGGGATATTATGCCGCTGACGGTGATGCTGCTCAAACCTCAGCCAGATCGGGTAATAAATGGCGAGTACATTTTTGTCCTCCTGAAGAAGGTGAATGGAGTTACAAGGTCAGTTTCCTTAAGGGCAGTAATATTGCCGTGGCTGATGATTTAAGCCAGGCTCAGGGATGCTTTATGGACGGGAAAAGCGGAAAATTCAAAATCGACAAATCAGATAAGAATTCCCCTGATTTCCGTGCAAAGGGAAGGCTTCAGTATGACGGAACCCGGTATCTTAAACACTCAGGAAATGGCGAAACATTCATTAAGGGCGGAGCCGACAGTCCGGAGAATTTCCTTGCCTACCGGGAATTTGACGGAACATATTATGGCGGCAGCAATAAGGCAAGAAGCGGAGAGGCTGACCCGAACCAGGGGCTGCATCTATATGAACCACATTTAAAGGACTGGAAAGATGGTGATCCCCAATGGAAAAACGGAAGAGGGAAAGGGATCATAGGGGCCCTGAACTATTTGTCATCCAAAGGTATGAACAGCTTCTATTTCCTTACCCTGAATATTCTTGGCGACGGGGAGGATGTTTGGCCCTACACCGACCGTAATGAGCGTTACCGGTTTGACTGCAGCAAGCTCGACCAGTGGAACATTATGTTTTCGCATGCCGACAAGCTGGGCATTATGATGCATTTCGTACTCCAGGAAACTGAAAATGAATGCCTGCTCGACTGCGGTTACCTCGATGTGCAACGCAAGCTCTATCTCAGAGAACTGATCGCACGCTTTTCACATCACCTGGCAATAACCTGGAACCTTGGTGAGGAACATAATCCGGTGGTATGGTCTCCTTACGGGCAGACTTATAAAGACACTAAGCTAATGGCAGATTTTATCAGAAATACTGATCCCTATGATAATTTCATAGTCGTCCACACTCATTCCGATCCTGAACAAAGGAGGAAGGATCTCTCAGAATATCTTGGTTTTAAGAATATTGAAGGCCCTTCGATTCAATGCGGCAATGTGAATGATATTCATGAGGATGCAAAAAACTGGATTGATCAATCGGGCAATTCACATCATCAATGGGTTGTCTGTATCGATGAGATAGGACAGCACTGGAAGGGCGCCCTGCCCGATGCAGTTGATCCCGCTCATGACACAATCAGGTATAAAGCTCTGTGGGGAAACCTGATGGCAGGAGGGGGAGGTGTTGAGTGGTATTTCGGGTACAAGTACCCCCACTCCGACCTGAGCTGTGAGGACTGGCGAAGCCGCGACAAACTCTGGGAGCAGACAGGAATTGCACTTGACTTTTTTCATAAACACCTGCCATTCACCGATATGAAGAGCGCCGACGAACTGACAAAAGAAACTGACGATTACTGCTTTGTAAAAACAGGCGAAGTATATGCCGTCTATCTTCCGGAAGGTGGTTCTGCAGATATTCTTCTTCCTGCCGGCAACTTTGAAGTGAAATGGTTCAATCCCCGCACCGGTGGCGATTTGCTTCCGGGAAAAACAAATAAGATTATGGGCGCCGGATTTGCTTCAACAGGGGTTCCTCCAGGTGATGAGGAAAAGGATTGGGTATGTATTATTAAACTGAAATAAATGTCAGCTGCAGATTGCGGACTATGTCTATCAAGAATAGTTCAATCCGAAATCAAATATCCGAGATCCGAAATTTTATTATAGTTGTATTAAGATACTATCAATTTGATATATTTTTGATATCATTTTGATATCCTTTTGATATATTTTTAATATCATTATGATATCATTTAATAACCAAAGAATCTTTCAGTCTTACATCGGCAGAGGATGACCCGATCGCGATGTCAATCCTTCCGGGACCAAGGGTCCATTTATTGTTGCCGGTATCCCAGTATTTAAGATCATCCGCCTTAAGGGGGATGGATACTGTTTTGGTTTCTCCCTTTTTGATAAAGACTCTTGCAAATCCCTTAAGAGACTTCGACGGCATTTCAACATTTGAATCAGGGAAGCTTACATAGAGTTGAGCCACTTCATCACTGTCATAATTCCCTGCATTTTGAATATTGAATGTAATATTGGCTATCTCATCTCCCGTAATGGATTTCCTGTCAATTTTCAATCCTGAATATTTAAAGTTCGTGTATGTGAGTCCATAGCCAAACGGAAAAAGTGGTACATTTTTGTCATACATATACGTCCTGCCATTCCTGATATTATAATCAAGTATCGGGGGAAGCTGATCGATTGATGCTGTCCAGGTCTGGACAAGCCTCCCGGCTGGACTGATTTTACCAAACAGGACATCAGCCAGGCCATTGCCAAGTTCCTGGCTTGACTGGCTCACATGCAGGATCGCCGGAACATTATCCTTCGACCATGTTAACGAATACGGGAAACTTGACACTATAACCAGAACCGTGTTGGGATTGGCTTTATAAACAAGTTTCACAAGATCCTCCTGTTCAAGCGATATGGCCTGCCTGTCAACATCTTCGCGGCCATCGCTTGCAACCTGATTCTGCCCCCACCCCAAACCGTAGCTGATGGGATGGTTCCCTACGCAAACAATTGCCACGTCGCTCTCCTTTGCTGCAATTATTGCCGAATCAGCCTTGTTGCTCATTGCAAACCTGATAGTTATATCATTTCCGAGGGCACTTTTAATCCCGTTGAGTATGTTTACATTATAAGGCGGAGTGCCTGAATACCAGTCGGAGATCACTTTATTTGCCGAGGGACCGATAACCGCAATTGATTTTATTTTATCCTTTTGAATGGGAAGCAGTAAATTTTGATTTTTCAGCAGGACTATAGATTTCTGAGTTGCCAGCCTGGCAAGTTCACGGGCTTCCTGTTTTGTCCATGGTGCTATAGTATCTTTTATACCGATGCCGTTATATGGATTCCGGGGTGAGTTATCCAGCATACCAAGCTTCAGGATAACTCTCAGGTTCCCGTAAATTGCTTCCTCTATCTGCTTTTCTGTAACCAGCCCTTTTGAAAGAGCCTCTTTGAGCGGAGTCAAATAGTTGTCGAGAAAAACGGTTATTCCGGCTTTAATACATTCTGCAGCGGCAATATCAAGCGAAGGATAATAAGCGTGGGTCGTTAGCAGCTGTCTGTAGGCCCCCCCGTCGGTGCATATTATGCCTCTCAGTCCCCAGTCGTTCATCGTCACATTCCTCAGTACCGGATGAACGGTGCATGGAATGCCATTATACTTGTTATAAGCGGCCATAAAGCACTGTGAGCCTCCTTCCACCACACCCTTGAAAAAGGCATAGGAATAGTATTCGCGGAACAGTCTGTCATCAAAATCCGAACTGTTATATGTACGGTTGTTCTCATTGCTGTTCGCGAGGAAATGCTTCATCAGCGAAGCTGTCTTCCAATAGATGGGATTATTTCCCTGGAGTCCTTTGACAAAAGCCGTAACCAGGGCCCCATTAAGAAAAGGGTCCTCCCCGAAGCACTCCTCGGTTCTGCCCCATCTGATATCGCGGCCCATATCTGCATTCGGAGCAAACACAACCAATCCGCCGGTACCGAATTTTTTATTCTGCGCTAGAAATCGTGCCTCGGTCGCCTGCCAGTCAGCTATCTTTTGCATCAGTCCGGTATCCCACATCTGAGCCAGGCCGTAAGCCTGTGGGAAAGTAGTCGTAGGAGACGCCTTAGGGCCCTTTACCGCCCAGTTTGCCGGACCGCTGTATGCCAGTCCGTGAAGACCCTCGATGGTTCTTGTACCGCTTACTCCGAGGCGGGGAATGGAAATTCGTGTTGAAAGGCAGGAGACCTTCTCATCGAGGGTCATCAGAGAGATAAGGTTCCTGATTCGTTCATCCTCTTTAAGATTTGTATCCTGAAAAGGATAGTTCTGTGAGAATAAATTCAGATCAATAAGAATTATGATCAGGATAAGTCCAGGTCTTTTCATAATTAACATA
>DAIUKI010000253.1:0-4625 GCA_036848255.1 Bacteroidales bacterium
GCGAGAAGAACGGATTCACGCTTGACACTCCGATAAGGGATATCCCGGAAGATGCACTAAACAAGGTCCTGTATGGGTCCGATGAGGTCCTTAAGCTCTCAAACACTCCCCTGGGGATGACTTCGAACTATTTCCTGACATTTGAAGGTGTAGTCAACTTTGTTGGTAATCTTGAAATGATAAACGGAGCAAAAAACGGAACAAAAATAAAAGACCAGTACGTTCAATATAATGTATGCCCTGAATGTAACGGGACAAGGCTGAAAAAGGAATCGCTCTTTTTCAGGATTGCTGACAGGAACATCGGGGAGCTTGCAAAAATGGATATTAAGGAACTTACGGCTTTCCTTCTGAATATTGAGGAAAGAATGACGACAAAGCAGGTGCTTATTGCAACAGAGATACTCAAGGAGATCAGGTCAAGACTTGGATTCCTGGTTGAGGTTGGCCTTGATTATCTGTCGCTCGACAGAGGAGCAAGGACCCTCTCCGGAGGGGAGAGCCAGAGGATACGACTCGCAACCCAGATCGGATCGAGACTCGTAAATGTTCTGTATATTCTTGATGAACCGAGTATAGGACTTCACCAGAGGGATAACAGGAGACTGATAACAGCGCTGAAGCAGCTAAGGGATTCCGGGAATTCGGTAATTGTGGTTGAACACGACAAAGAAATGATTTTGTCATCGGATCATATAATCGATATGGGTCCCGGGGCAGGCCGGCATGGAGGACAGGTAGTGGCCATGGGAGCTCCTGATGAGATTAAAGCCTTCAATACCCTCACCTCGTGTTACCTTAATGATAAGAAAAAATTCGATATTCCTGATATCAGAAGGAAGGGGAATGGTAAGTTTCTTATACTTAAGGGGGCAACGGGCCATAACCTGAAAAATGTTGATATTGTTTTACCCCTCGCCACTTTCATTTGTGTTACCGGGGTTTCGGGAAGCGGCAAATCTTCTCTGATAAATCACACTCTGCATCCCGCCCTTGCCAGGACATTTCATAATTCAGGAAAGATGGCACTTCCATACAAAGAGATTTCCGGTATTGAAAACCTCGACAAGGTCATTGAAGTCAGCCAGTCCCCAATTGGCAGAACTCCAAGGTCTAATCCTGCTACATACACGGGTGTATTCACCGACATAAGGAAACTGTTCGAGCTGACTACGGAAGCAAAGATCCGCGGATTCGGTGCTGGCAGGTTTTCATTTAACGTTAAGGGAGGAAGATGCGAGGGTTGCGAAGGGGCAGGAGTAAAGACCATTGAGATGAATTTTTTGCCTGATGTTTATGTCCATTGTACCGAATGCAATGGCAAACGCTATAACCGCGAAACACTGGAGGTAAAGTACAAGGGCCAGTCAATAAGCGATGTGCTTGACATGACTGTAAACATGGCAGTCGGATTCTTTGCCAATGTGCCTTCGATTCATAACAAGATCAAAACACTCCAGGATGTCGGGCTCGGGTATATAAAGCTTGGTCAGCAATCGACGACTCTTTCCGGTGGTGAGGCCCAGCGCATAAAGCTGGCAACAGAACTTGCCCGCCGCGACACCGGAAAAACCCTTTATATCCTTGATGAACCTACCACCGGATTGCATTTTGAAGATGTCAGGGTTCTCCTTGAGGTCCTGTACAAACTGGTCGACAGGGGAAACACCGTGATAGTGATCGAGCATAATATGGACGTCATCAAGATGGCTGACTATATTGTCGATCTTGGAAAAGATGGGGGCAAGGCAGGAGGCGATGTGATCTTTTCCGGACCCCCTGAGAAACTTGTGAAATGCAGTGAAAGCTATACTGCCAAATTCCTTGAACATGAGCTTAAGGCATAGAATTTATATATATTTGGATCACCAAAACTTATGATATGATGGTGGATAAACCTGCAGATCTTATTAAGGAAGCATTTGAACAGAAAAACTGGAACGAGATACATATAACCGATTCATGGAGGATTTTCAAGATCATCTCAGAACTGGTGGAGGGATTTGAAAAGCTGGCGAGGATCGGCCCATGCGTGTCTATCTTCGGATCGGCCAGGACACATTACAATGATAAGTATTACAAGATGGCCGAGGATATTGCCTTCAAGCTTACCCGGAACGGGTACGGGGTAATTACAGGTGGAGGACCCGGAATAATGGAGGCGGCAAATAAGGGAGCAAAAAGGGGCAAAGGTAAATCAGTGGGGATAAATATCGACCTTCCTTTTGAACAAAGTCCGAATCCTTATATCGATAGCGATAAGCTTATTACATTCGATCATTTTTTCGTCAGAAAGGTAATGTTCATGAAATATGCCCAGGGATTCATTGTTTTGCCCGGTGGTTTCGGGACTTTCGATGAGCTGTTTGAGGCAATCACCCTTATCCAGACCAGGAAGATCGGGAAGTTTCCGATTATTCTTGTGGGGAAAAAATATTGGGGAGGATTGCTAAAGTGGATAAACGAGGAGATGCTTGAGGAAGAGCACAATATTTCACCGGAGGATCTTAACCTGTTCACGCTTGTTGACACTTCAGACGAAGCTGTCGATAATATAGTTGAATTTTATTCGAGATATCTGCTCAGTCCAAACTTCTAGGAGGAAGCCAGAAGATTTCCTATTTCTTCCTTATTCTGTCGAGCTCACGGTCGGAATCGCGCCGCTTGAGAGTTTCGCGCTTGTCATATTCCTTTTTGCCTTTGGAGATTGCTATCTCAGCTTTTGCGAGACCCTTTTCATTAATAAAAACTTTTATCGCAATTATTGTGAGCCCGGCTTCCTTTACCTTCCGCTCGATCTTCCTCAGCTCCCTGGCTTTGAGCAGTAGCTTTCGCTCCCTTAGCGGATCATGATTGTTCAGGTTGCCCCACCAGTATTCCGCAATATGCATCCCTTTTATAAACAGTTCACTGTCCCTGAAAACACAAAAGGAATCTGTAAGGGTGGCTTTCCCTGCCCTGATTGATTTTATCTCTGTCCCCGTGAGTTTAATGCCGGCAATGTACTTCTCAAGGAACTCGTAATCATGTGAAGCCTTTTTATTTTTAATTGTAATATCGTTGCCGGAGCGCCTCATTTTTATATTTCAGGCAAGAAGTGAAAAATAAATCAGGTCAGTTATCAGGGTCAGTATCCAGTTTCCAATAATAAATAATGCGATGAAAGTCACTGTTCCGGCAATCATCAGGATCTGCTTTTTTCCTTCAGGAGGATTAATCATTTTTTCGATTCCGGTCCACATAATATACAGACCAAAGACCGAAAGGATATTTACAAAAATAAATGATTCAATCAACTGGCTGAGGATCTGGCAGAGAAGAAACGGTATAACAGAACATACAATTATCCTGAATGAAATACTGAAATCCCTGCCGAGCCCGAAAAAATTTGTGATCTCCATAAAGATGAAAGCAGTGCCATAAGTTGCCATATAGACCAATACAAAATACCTGATACCCTTCAGCACGGAAAAGGCATTTCCCAACTCTGTGTTGGTGAAAAGGAATGCACCCAGGTATGAGGATACTGAGGCCAGGATAAGCAGGGGAAGGAACAAATTTCTGCTGAAAAATGAAACTGACCTGTTTTCTGAACAGATCACATCCCATTCTTTTACAGGGTTAATAATAAGATTTCTAACCGTGCCAGTCAGAAATTTAATATCCATTTCGATCGGATTTGGTGCCGCAAAATTAAATAAATTTATGGTAATTTTCTTTTCCTGGCGATTTCATTAGGATTATGGATATAAAGAAGCTTCCAAAGTACGATTTGCTTGTAATCACCGGTCCGACAGCATCGGGAAAGACATCACTGGCTGCAGTGCTTGCCCTGAGGCTAAACGGGGAAATAATAAGCGCCGACTCCCGGCAGTTATACAGGCAGATGAATCTGGGAACAGGTAAGGATTACAGCGATTATATTGTCGAAGGAAAGCAAATCGCGTTTCATCTCATTGATATTGCAGATCCGGGATACAGGTTCAGCGTTTTCGAATACCAGCGTGAATTTAAAAAGGTGCTTGAGGATCTCAGGACCAGGGATAAGTTCCCTGTGGTTTGCGGAGGGTCGGGAATGTACATTGATTCAATAGTATCAGGATACCGGATGATTGAGGTCCCTCCCGATCCTGCTTTCAGAGCCTCACTTGAAAACAGGTCCATAAAAGAGCTGACTGAAATCCTCTCTTCCTTCAGGAATCTGCACAACAAAACCGATACTGACACAAAAAAAAGAGCGGTCCGGGCAATTGAGATAGAACGTTATATAAGCCAGACAAAAGGTAATCAAAAGCAGTTCCCGGAAATATATCCCCTTATTGTCGGAGTATTGTTCAGCCGTGAAAAAAGACGGTCCAGGATCAGTGAAAGATTAAGGAGCCGTCTTGAAGAAGGTATGGTTGATGAAGTCAGGCAAATGCTCGATCAGGGGATCGACCCTGAGACACTTATTTATTATGGTCTTGAATACAAGTATATAACTCTTTACGCTACAGGTAAAATCTCATATGATGAAATGTATGGGTCGCTCGAAACAGCGATTCACCAGTTCGCAAAACGTCAGATGACCTGGTTTCGTGGTATGGAACGGAAGGGTGTAAAGATTAACTGGATAGATGGCGAAC
>DAIUKI010000254.1:0-4612 GCA_036848255.1 Bacteroidales bacterium
TTTAGTAAAATGTTACAAGATTTACAGATGAAACATGGGTCAGAATCATTCTGTAAGAGAAATATAAACAGGTATATATTCCATATTCCGGAACAATATTCTAAAATTGATTTCTTTCTAGTCAGAAATTGTTATATTTGAATGAATTAACTCCTATTTTGTTACTGGAAAGTACTTGAACTCATAAACCCAATTAATTTTATTATCGTGTTAAATACCGACCATTTACACCCCATGATAGTGCATTTTCCGGTTGCACTGATTATCGTAGGTTTTATCGCCGAGATTGTCTCTCTTTTCTTCAAAAGTGAAAAATGTCTTTCAAGGACCGGATTTTATCTTATGATACTTGGCACAGTGGCAGCAATAGCCGCATGGGTCAGCGGTCAACTGTTTACCGAACATCCATTTGACAGCGGTTTTATGAGATTGTTTGAAAAACACGAAAAGGGAGCATTGATTACTATGATTGTGATGGTTATTGGTTCACTCTTCAGAATCTGGCTGATTGCTAAAAAGAGAGAGGCGACAAGCCTTAAATGGATAGCCTTTGGATTTTACCTTTTGGGTTTTGCTTCGGTATCGTTTACTGGTTTTATTGGAGGGAAAATGGTTTATGATTTCCTGATTAACCAATAAACTCCGGCTGCTATTTTCCTTCCGGTTTTGGCTTCAACGATTCAGCCCATTTACAGGTTAATTCGATTTGTTCTGTCGATGGAATTAATTCAGGGTTTGATTTTCTTGCTGATTTTGGCGGCATTTTCCCTTCAGTCATCTCATAACACATGCCTGCAGCCTTATTTGCCTTTTCTGCAGCGGTAAATTCATCCCATTTTGATAAATTCAGCTTGGCCAGGGCTAATAACCTGCCATCGCTGCCATGACATTTTAGACACGAAACCTTCAATATCTTATTTATATTCTCAGGTATCGCAGATGGTTTTTCTTTTACGGTCTGGCATGAAGTTATCTGTATGGAAGCCAGCATAAATACTATTGTCATTTGCAAGAACAGGTTTTTAAAGCTAAAAATACTTTTCATGAGTTTTATTTTTTGAAAGCAGATGTATTAACCACCGATAAAAGACATACCCGGTCATCACCCACAACCACACCTTCAATGTAAACGGAGCTTAAGGGTTTACAGTCATAACCAAGCATTACTTCGCAGGATTCCTTAGTATTACTTATAAAAATCTTGCTGAAAAACCTGTCGAATACAGTTTTTGAACTTTCAGCAATAAATAGTTTAAAGTTACTGTTT
Organism: Bacteroidales bacterium; assembly: GCA_036848255.1. Taxonomy (GTDB): domain Bacteria; phylum Bacteroidota; class Bacteroidia; order Bacteroidales; family VadinHA17; genus LD21. The sequence goes on from DAIUKI010000254.1 coordinate 1,268, forward strand.
ACCAGGCTAAAGCGCTTTTCACCAAGCATCTCGGCTCCGGTAAAGTTCAGCTCACTGATACTGCCGTCTTTTTCAAGTGTAAAATAGCCAAGCGGGGCAAAATCGTACAACATTGTGTGTTTTTTTAGAGCGGTTTCGGCCGTTTCATTTGCCTCGCGCAGCTCTTCATTCTGCATTTCCAGCTCAATCTGGTGCACCTGAAGTTCATGAAGGAGCTTTTTTATGTCAGCTTCAATAACCTGTTTGGTTGTTTTCTTCTTTGCCTTCAGTTTTTCTTCAGCTTTTAGTCGCAAAATCTGGGCATCAGTAAGGTTCTTATTTTCAGTATTCATGGTGTTGTTATCTTTTTAGTGACAGAATAATTCCGGTAACAATTTTAAGATTGTTCTGCAAAACACTTGCGGACCATTCAACTTCTGATATCCTGCTGGCGGTTCCTAATACCTTCATTTTTAATTTGCCACCCGGCCATTCATTCAGCAGCTTATTCAAATCTTTTTCACTCTTTTTTCGTTCAGTTTCAGGAACAAACATCTGAATGTAATTCCGGTTTAATGCCTCCTCACGGTTTTTGCCGAAAAAATTTTCAGCTTCAGGACTGAACTCCAATATCTTAAAGTCAGTCGATAATGCAATTATCACATCTGAAGATGAGTTTATCAACAAACGGTTTATCAGCTCCGTTTCGTACAATTTTACTTCAGTCTGTTTGAGATCGGAGATGTTGACAAAAGTAATGACAAGGCCCTCTATTCTGTCGTCCAGGGTGCGGTAAGGCATAATACGGATGAAAAACCATCGTCCGTTCCTGGTAGGTATTTGCTTTTGTATGAATACAAGGTTCCTTAAAACTTCGATGGCATCGGAAGCCAGTTCGGGGTAAATAAGGTCGGAAACCTGGTCGGTGAATGGCCGTCCGATATCGCTTTTTATAAGTTTAAAAATCTTTGTTGCCTGATTGGTAAAGCGCCGTATATTCAATTCCTTATCGAGAAATAACGTCGCGATATCAGTACTGTTGAGCAGGTTTTTCATATCATTGTTCACCCGCGAAAAATCATCCACCTTCGATTGCAGCTCGGCGTTCACGGTTTGGAGTTCTTCATTCAGGCTTTGCATCTCTTCTTTTGAAGTTGTAAGCTCTTCATTGGTTGATTGCAGCTCCTCATTGGTCGACTGTAATTCCTCATTTGAAGACTTCAGTTCCTCCTGCGATGTCTGCATCTCTTCGAGTGTGCTCTGCATCTCTTCGCGTGTATCCTGCAGCTCTTTTTCCATTTCTGATTGCCTGACACTGCTTAATAATCTTTTTCCTTTTACGGGCTCCAATCTGGCGATTTCAATTTCCGGAACATCAGTAAAAATTATCATCACAGTACCAAATAAAGCCTCAGGCTTATCAATCCATTGGATATTGGCATTTATAGTATGGGAATCACCGTTAGTTCCCACTCTGATATTATTTAAAACCACAGCTTCCTTTTTCATTATAGCTTTCCTGAAGGCAGTAGGAAATTCCTCACGCAAACCTTCCCGCAGCATAGCGAATATATTCAGATTTGCTTTACCGACAGCTGGCTCAAGATATTTGCCGGTACGACCGCTTATGTAAATGATGTCACCATTTTCGTTCACCAGAACCCCGGCAGGTGAAAAATGCTTTAAAAGCAGCTGGTCGGCAAGAGTCTGAATATTCATAACTGATTTTGCCGGTACTGCAGTTTCAGGAATTACCGATTTGTTCCTGGAAAAGGATGACGGGAAATCGAATAAATCCGGTACCAGGGAAGTCAGGGAACGTTTGTAAATTTTCAGCTTTGAATCCACGGATGTGAAAAGATGACTTTGTGTTCCAAGCGTTTCAGCGCTGCCCAGAACCATAATTCCTTCAGGATTAATGCTGTAGTAAAACATGGCAAGCAATTTTCGTTGCAACACTGGATCCAGATATATAAGCAGGTTACGGCACGAAAGGATATCGATCTTGGTAAAGGGGGGATGCATTATAATGTTATGGTGTGCAAACACGACCATTTCCCTGATTTCAGTGCTGACACGATATCCGTCATCAGTTGCAGAAAAAAAACGGTTCAGCCGGTCGGCTGAAACATCGGCAGCGATATTTGACGGGAATATACCCTTTCGGGCTATTCCGACAGCATCATTATCAAGATCTGATGCAAATACCTGTATTGTAATTCTTCCCTGATGACAGAATTTTTCAATTGCTTCCCTGAGTACAATTGCCAGTGAATATGCCTCTTCTCCTGTCGAACACCCAGGTACCCATGCCCGCAATATGGAACCTTCAGGAAGTTTCCTGATATAATCCGGGAATACTGTTGTTTTCAGCTTTTCCCAAACACCGGGATCACGGAAAAAATTAGTCACACCAATCATCAGTTCCTTGAAAAGAATGTTGGCTTCCTTCGGATTCTCCTGTAAAAAATGTACATATGAAAATATCCGGTCAATTTTGTGGACACTCATACGTCGCTCTATACGGCGATACACTGTATTTTTCTTATACAGAGAAAAGTCATTACCGGTATGGGTCCGCAGCAGGATTATTATCTTTTCGAGTGAACTCTGATCTTTGACCTCTGTTTCCAAACCTGACCTGACAACCGGAATATGCTCAAGGAATTGAATCAACTTGGAAGGCAACAGGTTTGCAGGTGCAACAATATCCGCAAGAACCGAATCGATTGCGTTTCGGGGCATGCTGTCATATTTGGCCGTGGAAGGTTCCTGCACCATCACTATCCCGTTCTTTTCCTTTACTGCCCGGAGTCCGATACTTCCGTCGGATCCCATTCCTGAAAGAATGACGCCGATACTCTGCACATTCCTGTCGTCGGCAAGGGAACGGAGGAAAAAATCGATCGGAAGGCGCTGTCCTCTTGATTCCATTGGTTCAAACAGGTGAAGCACCCCCTTCAATATAGACATGCTCTTGTTGGGAGGAATTACATAAACACAATTCGGTTTTACTGCCATGCGGTCCTTTACCTGCAAAACCTGCATTGGGGTAGTACGCTGAAGCAATTCAGGCAACATACCTTTATATGTTGGATCAAGATGCTGAATAACAACATATGCCATGCCGCTGTGTTCAGGTACATTGCTTAAAAATTGCTCCAGTGCTTCAAGCCCGCCTGCCGATGCTCCTATTCCCACAATAGGAAACTTACCGGAATCTGTTACAGCAGTCTCTTTAGTTGATACTCTGGATTTTAGGTCCTTCTTTTTCACTTAAATAGCTTATGAATAATTAATCGGTATTGCAGAGCATTTCCCGGTTTGTATATAACGAATCAAGTCATATACAATTACATATGTACA
>DAIUKI010000255.1:0-4612 GCA_036848255.1 Bacteroidales bacterium
ACCAGTTCGTCGAAAGACATGGACTTGAAGGACTGTACAGTGGAATGTTCATAAGTGAGATAGGAGAAGCCGACTATTACGGTTTTGATAATATTGGTGTGGATTTTATAGACCAATCAAATGAAAGATTTGTCTCCATCGTTTCAAAATATATAAACGAACCGGTGAAGATTTTGTACCAAAAAATACTGTATGAGTATGGTTTACTGGCTAGAACCAATCCCATCGCCCGATTTAACTTGGAACGGTTATATCTTACTCGTTCAACAATCAATAAAAGTCCCAATAAAGTTGTCGCTATTTAAAATTTTTGTAGAGAGATTGTCACGATCAGAAAGGTGTTCGTTCCTACCTTCTTTTTTTTACCAATCATAATTCTTGATTATAAGGTTGGTGGTTTAATTTCACCTTTCGCTACACAGACTATCGGGCTTGTATATTCGAATGTTAAAGTGTATGTTGTTCTTAAACAGGCAGGTGCATCGTTTTGGTGTATTAGGATAAGTTTTTATCTGAAAATTTGTAAAAAGTCCTACTTCGGAGTCAAGAGGTTTTAAATATCTAACCGAGATATGTCAAAAGATATAATTAATTTAGTACAAATAGGAGAAGCTCTAGATCTTTAAATTGGAAAGTAAGCGGAGCAGGAAAAGTAGATTTTAAGGGAACGGCATTTTGAGGTATTTTATAGCGAGGCCATAATCTGTCCCTTCAATTGTCTTAGGGTCACCGTGCTGAATTTGAAACCATATACCCAATTTACTCGTCCATTTACCTCTATCCTTGCCGGAGACTAATTGCCTAGCGGCGTGGGTAATCTTATCTTCTGTCCCATAAAGAGCAATTTTTCTAAATCCTTCCCAGGTTTCGGCGCAGGTAAATTGTTGGTGTAAATTTAATTGTGGTATTGCTTTGGTATTTTAAACTCACAAACTCTGTCTTTGTAGCTTCATACTGATTTGGATACTTTAACGAATAAAAACTATTTGCTCCAATATCTTTTGTATTGTACCCTGTTTGAAAATCAATTGTACCGGCTTTATGTTTGTACTTTGCCTGGTAAAATATATTGGTAATTGAAAAGTCTGTATTTTTTATATATCCATCAGATGACATCTGGGAAATACTGAGGAAATGTTCGAAATTACCAATTGAATTTGAGATATTAGCTGATGCTTTATATAATCCGTATTGTCCGAACATTCCTGATGAGCGGATATGGTTGTGGTTACTATTCCCGGTAATGATGTTAATTGCTCCATTGAAGGCATTCGGTCCAAATGATTTAGCTGCAGGCCCCTGGAGAATTTCTATACGTTCTATACTTTCAAGATCTATTGGAAGGTTCAGATTATGGTGTCCGGTTTGTGGATCAGTGACGTTCACACCATTCAGCAGCATTAAAGTCTGATCATAGGTTCCACCACGAATACTTATGTCTGCTTGTGCTCCAAACGCTCCCCTCTGGCGGATATCTACTCCGGCAACGAATCGAAGCAGATCATTTATGTTCTGAGCAGGTGACCGTTCAATTTCAGATTTAGTAATTACTGAAACGATACGTGCAGCCTGTTGTACCTCAATAGGTGTACGCCCGGCAGTAACCACCACATTGCCAAGTTCATAGCTTTTGATCTGTAGGCTGTCATTACCTGCCTGTGCCTGTGCTTTTTCGGGGAATACTATAATGTTGTATATAATACATAAGGTGCAAATTTTTATTACTTTATGCAGACTGTTGAATACTGCATAGTTTTTCCGGTTCCAACAGCGGAAAGCCACTATTGAAATACCCTTCCTCTTTTTTTGTTTCATTAAAAGAAATAATTAAATGGTGTTAATTGGCAAATATCTACAAAATATATGAAGATGTTTGAAGATAGTGACAAAGGTATTAAAGTTGACTTTGAGGCAGGTATGATTTCCACTGATTGGAGATCATATTACGATTTCAAATTGTAATACTGCAAGTAAGTTGGTCGTTACTCATTGTTTGCTAAATAATATTCCCGATAGAAATTCCTTCAGTGTCATCAATCCCGATCATTGCATTTATCAATTTCACTTCGGTATATTTATTTATATCGTTTTCAGTAATAATGGTTTCATTTATCAGGCTTTTTTGAAGCAGATATTCACGTCTTGTACCTGGCAGCAAATAAGTTGATGGAGTTACCCAGTTACTGTCTAAATCCCTGAATATAACATTTGCGTACGAAGAATCTGTCACCATTCCTTTTTTAATAATAAGTATGTCATCACAATTCCCGCGCATTTCCATCAATCTTTGAATGGAATCCCTTTTAATATATTTGTAAGGGTAGCTTATGTCGTCATCAATGACCATCTTCAATGAACTTATGGACCTGAATAAGTAGGGTAAAAACTCAATTCTTGTTATTTCTTCGTTATACTCAACACGGCATTTATAAGTACCTTTAATTGCAAAAGAAGGAACATTGATGATTTTATCAAGGTCAGGTTCCTTCCTCAATCCAAAAACTTCATATAATGACTTGATCATTCTTTCATTATGCAAGTTGATATTCTGAAGCATACCATTTTCGACTTTTATTGTTTCAACCAACAGGGACATAGACTTTCGATATTAATTCTTCATATTCTTTAACCGGATCGCTCAGATAAGTGATTCCGCCGCCACTTTTGTAAATAAATCTGCCCGATTCATTTTCGATAAATCTTATCATGACTGCACTATCAAGGCTTTTCCCATCGAACACTCCAAAAACACCTGTGTACCAACCTCTTTCATATGTCTCATTCTCTCTGATAATCCTAACTGTTTCTTTTTTTGGGGCTCCAGTTACAGATCCCGCCGGTAACATACTTATGATTATCTCACCCAATTGACTTTCATAACCTTTTCTCATTTTACCACTGATCTCGGAACTTACTTGCAGTAGAACCGTATCTTTTGTCTTTATCTCATCAATATATCTGAAACGATTTACCGTTACTTCATCTGCGAAAACACTAAGATCATTCCTTATTAGATCAACAATGGTATTGTGCTCAGCCATCTCTTTTTCATCGTTCAGGATTACATTTTCTGCATTATTTTCCGAAGCATCAATCGTCCCTTTCATAGGAAACGATTTTATCTTTCCGTCGCTAATCCTAACGAAAATCTCTGGCGAAAAAACTACAAATTGGTTGTAATACAGTAGTTTATATTTTGAAACACTCGAGAAAAATATCTCTTCAAGGGTTAAATCAGTTTCAATAACTGTGGGGAAAGTAAGGTTCAGCAGATAGCTGTTTCCCTGTTCGATATTGCTTTTGACATTTTCGAAAGATTTGAGATAGGTGTTGAAAGCAACGGGATGCTTTTTCAATGAATATGCTTTAGTGTATATTTGTTCTGGAGAGACATTAGAAAGGAGAGGTGTGAAATATTTTATTCCGGAAGGAACTGAATTCAGTTTATGTATTTCCGGACTTTTCAAATCGAAATCAACAATAAACATAAATGGCTCTCTTTCAGCACTATATCTGTTCATTAAATCAATAAAATTTACTATGGCAGCTACTGACATAAAAATATTAATTGTTGACAACTACGATTCATTTACATATAATATAGCTCACATTATTAGAAGTTTCCCCGGTTCAAACTTACAAATTATTGAGGCAGGTAGGATTGATTTGCAGGAAATTGATTCCTTTGATAAAATAATCTTTTCCCCCGGACCAGACCTTCCAAGGCATAGAAATGTGATGGAGCGAATACTAAATGATTATGCCGGGAAAAAATCCATACTAGGAATTTGTCTTGGTCTGCAGGCAATAGTTCTTTTTTACGGAGGAAGGTTAAAGCTGCTTGAAGAAGTTGTACATGGAAGAATGAAGATTATCAAAAAGACAGGCGCTAATTCTAAACTATATAGTGGAATAACTGAGAGCTTTGAAGCAGGTCTTTACCACTCATGGATTGCTGACAAGGATTATCTTCCTGATTCGCTTCTAATTACTGCAACCTCAGATGAAGGTAGGATTATGGGAATTCGTCACAGGCTCTTTGATATTGAGGCAGTTCAATTCCATCCGGAATCTATAATGACACCTTCCGGTCCCCAAATGATAAGCAACTGGATTAATCAAAGCTAATTAATCGACCCAAAGGCACTTTGCGGAGCCAAATCTATACCAGCAAAAGGATAATTGTGATTTTTGAGTAGTTATATGCAAAATCAGCATATAAAAGCCTGTTGCCTTGACAATACCTGACCTGATCATATTGACCACCAAAAGTCAGAGTTAAGTGCTTTTATTTAGTTATGTATGTTAATTTAAATTTTACCGGTCAAATGTGGTCAATACTCCCAGCTTTCCAACCTGGACTGCTTCTGATGGAACATAATGATTGATTATCAATTAAATCATCTCTAAGTAGAAATATGTCAGCCAGTTATAATAATCGAATTCTTGTCGAACCTATGACTGATTGCCATCAGCGCCAGTTGTCCTGCCTGGTTTTTAGAGGAGAAAATTATTCAATCTCAATTTGTGATTATATTTGAAGAATTAGAAGTCCACATTATTCGAAGATTGTATTATGGAAGAGAAACCAAAAATAGTAATTGCCGATTCA
>DAIUKI010000256.1:0-4611 GCA_036848255.1 Bacteroidales bacterium
GGTAAAGTCATCGATTGATATTCATATCGTAGGGAAAATTGACCTGGAAACAGTCTCAAGTGAAACCAGGGCCCCTAAAAAAGAGGAAAAGGAAAAACCTAAGGTTAAAAAGGAAGATAAAGACGATTCTCTCAGGGAAGATAAAAAGGAATCGGCCACTCAGGAACAGATACCAGCCGGAGATACAGTCTCAGAATTAAAGGGTCAGGAAGTAACAGCTGTTGAAAATATTGCAGAGGAGATAATCGCAGAACAGGAAGAATCTGAAGCAATAAGCATATTCAAGCCGCCAGTTAAAAAACTTTCAGGGCTGACGGTTGTCGGTAAGATCAACCTGCCTGTCGAAGAAAAGAAAAAACCTGCATATCAGCAGGTGAATATAGATGGCGAGTCCGATTTCAGGAGAAAAAAGAGAAGAAAGAGAATTACGAAGGAAAAGGATCAGGCTCCCGTTGTTAAGCCGGTTGTTTCTGATAAAAAGGAGAGGCCTGTTAAAAAATTAATCAATAAAAGATCGGTCCGCGCCGAAGTTGATGAAGGGGAAGTACAGAAGCAGATAAAGGAAACCCTCGCCCGTCTTACAACTAAGGGAAAATCGAAAGGGTCAAGATACCGCAGGGAGAAAAGGGAGGCAATAAGCCAGAAGCACCGTGAGGTGGAGGACAGGATGGAACTTGAAAAGAACATCCTGAAAGTGACTGAGTTTGTATCGGTAAATGAGCTCGCCACTATGATGAACACTCCTGTCACCGAAATTATATCCACATGCATGAATCTCGGGCTGTTTGTTTCGATAAATCAGCGTCTCGATGCCGAAACACTGGCACTGCTGGCCGACGAATTTGGGTACAAGATCGAATTCGTCAGTGCTGAATTGCAGGAAACTGTCAGGGAGATCGAAGATGAAGAAGAGGATCTTAAGCCCAGGCCGCCAATTGTTACTGTAATGGGCCATGTCGACCATGGAAAAACAAAACTCCTCGATTACATCCGGCGGACAAACGTAATTGCCGGAGAAGCAGGAGGAATAACCCAGCATATAGGTGCTTACGGAGTTATCCTTGACGACGGACGCCAGATAACGTTCCTTGACACACCCGGTCATGAAGCCTTTACGGCAATGCGTGCCAGGGGCGCCCAGATAACTGATATAGCGATCATTGTGGTAGCAGCCGATGACGGGGTGATGCCCCAGACCACTGAAGCCATAAACCATGCATCGGCAGCAGGCGTACCAATCGTTTTCGCAATAAATAAGATCGATAAACCTTCATCCAATCCGGAAAAGATAAAGGAAGCACTGGCAAATATGAACTACCTGGTCGAAGACTGGGGCGGCAAATACCAGTCGCAGGAGATCTCTGCAAAAAGCGGCCTCAACATAGAACTTCTTCTTGAGAAGGTGCTTCTCGAAGCCGAGATGCTTGACCTTAAGGCCAATCCCGACAAGCCAGCGATAGGAACTGTTATTGAATCATCGCTCGACAAGGGTCGCGGATTTACCGTCACAGTGCTGGTTAAGGCCGGTACACTCAGGATCGGAGATATCATGATAGCCGGTGCCAGCTATGGACACATCAAGGCAATGTACAACGAGAGGGGTATCAAGGTCGATGAAGTCGGACCCGCCACTCCGGCCCTTATCCTGGGGCTGAACGGAGCACCTCAGGCCGGCGATAAGTTCAATGTCATGGATAGCGACCGCGAAGCAAAGGACATCGCAACAAAAAGGGCACAGCTCCAGCGGGAACAGGGTCTGCGCACCCAGAAGCATATCACTCTCGACGAGATCGGAAGACGAATTGCTATCGGCAACTTCCAGGAACTTAACATAATAGTCAAGGGTGATGTCGACGGATCTGTCGAAGCCCTGAGCGATTCGCTCATTAAGCTTTCAACTCCTGAAATTCAGCTGAATATCATTCACAAGGCTGTAGGGCAGATCTCAGAATCGGACATCCTGCTGGCAGCTGCATCAAATGCCGTAATAGTAGGTTTCCAGGTAAGGCCCTCCCTCAGCGCCCGTAAGCTCGCTGAAAAGGAGGAGATTGATGTCCGCCTCTATTCGATTATTTACGATGCCATTGAAGAGATAAGGGCCGCAATGGAAGGAATGCTTTCACCTGAAATGAAGGAGGAGATCGTTGCCACCCTCGAGATACGAGATATATTCAAGGTTACAAAAGTCGGAACGGTTGCAGGCTGCTATGTCAAGGAGGGAAAAATTACAAGAAACACAAGAGTTCGGGTGATCCGCGATGGCATAGTTATCTATACAGGCGAACTAGGTTCCCTGAAACGCTTCAAGGACGACGTTAAGGAGGTTGTCGGCGGTTATGAATGCGGATTGAACATATCCAACTTTAACGACATAAAAGTCGGGGATATGATAGAGGGCTACCAGCAGGTTGAAGTCAAAAAGACTCTATAGGATCTCCTTATATTTTTCGGCCGTGAGCAGAGTTTCTGTTTCAGCCGGATCTGATATCTTTATTTTGATCAGCCATCCCTTCCCGTAAGGATCCTTGTTCACAACATCGGGCGATGCCTCGAGTGCCGGATTTACTTCGACCACCTCTCCTCCTATCGGCATGAACAGATCTGAAACCGTTTTAACTGCTTCAATGGTTCCGAAGACCTCTTCCTTCTGAAGTGTTTCTCCCAGAGTCTCGATCTCAAGGAAAACAATATCCCCAAGCTCACCCTGAGCAAAATCAGTTATTCCGATGAATCCGAAATCACCTTCCATCCTGAGCCACTCATGGTCTTTTGTGTATAGCAAATCTGCCGGTAAGTTCATATGGTCTGAATTTTTGAATTAATACTAAAACGAAAAGGTCTTTTGACAGGTTCAAAAATAAAGAATTTTTTCAAACGATTTGGTATTGCATTGATAGAGGCTATCTATTTAATTCAATTATCATCGCTGTTTTGGGGGAGATCTTAATTGATTTCAGATCGCTGATTTCGGTTCCGGAGATTACTTCCTTACCATGCGTAAATCCATTTATTGATTCAGAATACCGGTCGCTGGTTATTGTACGGGTCTCCTTTTCGCTGTTGTTAAGGATAATCATAACTGATTCCCTGTCATTATACCTGAAATAGACATAAAGGTTATTTTCAGGAATGAAATGCTTCACCTTTCCTGTATGTATCACATCCTTATCTTTTCTCCAGTTCAGCAGTTTTTTTGTAAAGGCAAAGGCCTCCGTTTCATCCGGTGTCAGATTCTGATCTGTAAACGTGTTTTTTGTATCTCCGTTCCAGCCCCCCGGAAGATCTTCTCTGAGAAAACCATCGCCCTTGTTTTTGTCGCCCTGCATTACTATTTCGGTACCGTAGTAGAACTGCGGTATCCCTCTGGTGGTAAGGATGAAAGAAAGAGCCATCTTATATATGTCCGGATTCATTCCGGTCTGTGTATAGAATCTTGTAAGGTCATGGTTGTCAAGGAAGATTACATTGGCGAATGGATCCGGATAGAGAAAATCCTGTGAAAGAACCGTGTATAGCCTTGCCATTCCGTCGGTCCAGCTGTCAGGCTCATTAAAAGCCCTGTGTGTGGCAAGCGACAGAGGAAAATCTGTTACCGATGGAAGGTTAGATTGATATCCGTCACTGTTAACCTTATCATGCGACCAGTAAGCTGTAATTGCCTCCTGCTGATACCACACCTCACCCACTATAAAAAACCCCGGGAATTCATCAGTGACTCTTTTTGCCCATCTCGACATCATGTTCTTTTCAGGGTAAGGATAGGTATCCATTCTTATGCCGTCTATGCCGAAGTTTGCTATCCACCAAAGGCTGTTCTGAGTAAGGTAAGTCTCAACAAGCGGATTGCTCTGATTAAGGTCGGGCATAGTTCTGTCAAACCAGCCTTTTTCCATCAAATTTTCATCAACTTTGGCAGCATATGGATCCATAAGTGTTGAAGCCCTGTAGTTGGTGCGGGTAAACTCGCTGAACTGATGCACCCAGTCGGCCGAAGGCAGGTCTTTCATCCACCAGTGACCCGATCCGATATGGTTGTTTATCATGTCCATCATAAGCTTTAAACCCATATTATGGGCGCTTAAAATCAGATTCCTGAAATCCTCATTGCTTCCGTACCTGGGATCAACCCGGTAAAGGTCGGTTATTGAATATCCATGATATGAATAGGCCGGTTGATTGTTCTCGAGGAACGGATTGAGCCAGATACCTGTTGCACCCAGATCCTTAATATAATCAAGGTGATCAGAGATACCCTTCAGGTCACCTCCGTGCCGGCCGTTGGGATTGCTCCGGTTGGCCTGTTCAAGCATCCCGGCAACATTGTCATTTCCCGGATCACCGTTGGCAAAACGGTCGGGCATGATAAGATAGATCACATCCGAAGCATCAAAGCCTTTTGCAGGTTGTGAAGGATGTTCAAGAAGAGGATAATTATGTGTCAGCTTCAGTTTTCCGCTGGAGAAAGTAAGCCTGATATCGCCCGGCGCGGCCTGACTGTCTATGTCGAGATTAATAAAAAGGTAATTCGGATTATCAGTTTTGACAAGTGATGTGACCTTTACCCCCGGATAATCAGTTGTTACATTGAACGAACCGATCTCCTTGCCATAA
>DAIUKI010000257.1:0-4611 GCA_036848255.1 Bacteroidales bacterium
AGCTCAGCCTGCAAGGGTGGCCAGTCTGGCATTCAATAAACTAATATACGGATCAGATCATATTTTTGGCTATAATACCGATGGGACAAAAGAATCAATAAGCAAGATCACTATTGAGAACCTAAAATCGTTGTATGCAAATAATTTCTCTCCCTCCCTTTCGAGGATCCATATTGCCGGCAATGTTACCAGGGAGGAGGTGATCAAAGCGCTCAAACCACTTGAAAATGAATGGAAAGCCATAGATGTTAAACTCACAGCTTATCCGCACCCGGAAATTCCGGAAAAATCGCAGATATATTTTGTTGACATACCGGGCTCCCGTCAGTCAGTGATATATATAGGTTATCCCGCACTCTCCAGGGAGAATCCCGATTTTATCATGGCAGATTTCATAAATTACAGGCTTGGCGGCGCATTCTCGAGCATACTTATGCAGATACTGCGCGAAGAAAAAGGATTCACATATGGCGCGAGGAGCTCTTTCCAGGAAATGAAGTCAACTGCCCCGTTCGTCGCTTCAGCGAGTGTCCGTTCGGATGCGACCCTTGAATCGGTAAGTATATTCAAAGAGGAGATGGAAAAGTACCGGAACGGTGTTTCGGAAGATGATCTTCAGTTCATCAAAAACTCAATGATAAGATCAAATGCCCTGCGTTTTGAAACAAACGGGGCGCTTGTTAGCATGCTTTCCACCTTAAGCAAATACGGGCTCAGTGACGATTATGTCAAAAGGGAAGAGGATGTGGTAAGGAATATGACGGTCGAAGATCACAGGGCAACAGCACAGAAATATATAATCCCCGACAGGATGTATTACCTTGTTGTCGGTGATGCTGCAACCCAGCTGAAACCCCTTGAAAAGATCGGATTCGGGAAACCTGTTCTTATCGAAAAATAAACAACGCCTAATACAAAAGCCATCAGCTGTCAGCTTTCAGCTTTCGTTCAGCGGAAACGACATACATGACCTGCATGACCTGTATGACTTTCCTCCATCGCCTATCGCCTATAATACATAATACATTATTTCCCCGTCATATTCAGGGTGGCGACATAGTAATTGGGATCGACCGAGATAGTTGCGTTGTCAGTTTCGAGGTCGATTGTTGTGAAGCGTGAAACCGGTACGATATCTTTTCTTATTCCTGAAACATAAATCCTGAGTGGCATGTTGAATCCCTGGACACAATTGTTCCAGCGGAATGTTAATATGTTCCCTTTGACATAGTATTCAAAAACAGGGATCCTGATATCCCTGAGATACTGGTCAAAAACAGGTTTAAGGTTAATTCCCATTTTACTGCTGATATATTCCTCGATCTGAGTTCCTTTTACAACCTGATGATAAAAGTCCTTGTTCAATCCGCGAAGGATTCCCCTCCACTTTTCATCATCATCAACTATCTGGCGCAATGTATGGAGCATGTTTCCTCCTTTTGGATACATATCTCCTGAACCGCTCGCATTTACATCATAAAAACCCGTTACCGGCCTGTCGTTCCTGATACCCCGGCGTGTCCCAAGGGCATATTCTGTCCCGGCATCCTTGCCAAAGTGATACTCAACATAAAGATTTTCCGAATAGTTTATGAAACTCTCATGGATCCACATATCTGCGATATCTTCATATGTAATGCTATTGGCAAACCATTCGTGTCCTGACTCATGGATAATTATGAAATCGAACTTATTGCCCCATCCCGACCCGCTCTGATCGTTTCCGAGATAACCATTCTGATAACCGTTACCGTAGGTTATTGAACTCTGATGCTCCATCCCGAGATATGGTGCCTCTACAAGCTTGTAACCATCCTCGTAGAAGGGGTATGGACCGAACCAGTATTCAAACGCGGAGAGCATCATTGGGGCCTGCTTGAAATGAGCCTTTGCTTTTTCAAGGTTTTCCTTCAGGACATAGTAGTCACATGAAAGCTTTCCTTTTTCACCGTTGAACACCTCCGAAAAATGGGCATAGTCCGCAATATTTATGTTCACTCCGTAATTGTTTATGGGATTTGCCACAAACCAGTTATATGTAGTAGTGTTATTTTTATGCCTTACAACGCTTCTGAGACGCCCATTGGAGACATCCATGAGGTTTGACGGAACATTGACGCTTATCATCATGCTGTCGGGTTCATCGTACATATGATCCTTGCATGGCCACCAGAGGCTTGCTCCGTCGCCCTGGCATGAAGAGGCAGCAAACGGGAGGTTGTTCTTATCCTTTTTCCAGGTGATTCCCCCTTCCCACGGGGGCCTGCGCGAAACTTTTGGTTTTCCGCCATAGTTCACGACCAGTGAATAGATAACTCCCGGCACCTGATTTTCAGCCATCCGGATCCAGTAAACATTTCCCTCCCTGCTGAAGCTGAGCGATTTTCCATTCTGCTCTGCTTTCAGAATTTCAAGAGGAGGCTGAAGGTCGATCTGCATGACATCCGAGCTTCTTATTACTTTGTAAGTAACTGTGTTGGAACCGTAAATTGTGCTGTCGGACGGTTTTACTGCAATATCAAGGTGATAATAGGTCAGATCCCACCACGATCTTTCAGGAGTTATGGATCCGCGCAGTGAATCCTGGCGGGTAAATTTAACCTGTGCCGGGGCAAGGTACTGGGCGCCGGAAGGTAGCATGCAGAACAAAAAAGTAAAAATGGCAACGAAATAAATGGAGATTCTTTTCATTATTAAGATAAAAAAGATAAAAGACTAAAGTAAAAAGACAAAAGTAAAAGGATAAAAGTATTTTTATTCCTTATGAGAAATGATATATTCATAATATTCTTACTGCTGACTGGTCCAGGATTGTTGGGATTTGGTCAGTTTTCATCAAATCTTCCGATTGTGGTGGTAACAACACCTGGCGGTGCAGATATTCCCAATGAGCCGAAAATATCGGCAGATATGAAGATCATTCATTATGGCACCGGGCAGAGAAATCAAGTAACTGATAATGGCAACATTTATTCTGGCAGGGTGGGAATTGAGATCAGAGGACGTTATTCAGCAAATCTTCCCCAGAAACCGTATGGGTTTGAAACCCGCGATGAAGCCGGGAATAATTTAGATATTCCGATTTTAGGAATGCCAGAAGAGAATGACTGGGTACTGACTGCCAACTATAATGATAAAACATTTCTAAGGAATTTCCTGGCATTTGAATTGTTCCGGAAGATGGGTCACTATGCACCAAAAACAGAGTATTGTGAGGTTGTTGTCAATGAACAATACCAGGGAATCTATCTTCTTGGTGAAAAGATAAAACGGGATAAAAGCCGTGTGGATATTGCCAAACTCAATCCTGATGAGAATTCTGGCGATGACATCACCGGCGGATACATTTTTGTTAATGATTATTACACTCAAACCAACAGCTGGCTAAGTAATTACTCGCCTCTGAACAGACCAGACGGAGATGTATATTTTGTATATTATGATCCCAAGCCTGATGAACTAACGGCAATCCAGAAAACATACCTGAAGGATTTCATTGATTCGTTCGAAAGAGTATTGTACAATCCTGGATATAAGGACCGAAGCAGCGGATACAGGGCATATCTCGATGTAAATTCATTTATTGATTATTTCCTGATTGGTGAATTATCAAGAAATGTTGATGCCTACAAAAAAAGCAGGTTTTTCTATAAGGATAAGGACAGCAACGGCGGCCAGATAAACTCCGGCCCTCCATGGGATTTTGACTGGGCGTGGAAAGATATAACAGAAAACTGCATCCATTTCAACCAGACTGATGGGTCAGGGTGGGCATACAGGGTGAATGACTGTAAAAACTGGCCCGTGCCGCCGTCGTGGGAAATAAGACTTTTACAGGATAATGAATTTGCGGACCAGATACATGACAGGTACTTTTTATTACGAAAAACCATTCTTGGCGAAACATATCTGAATAGTGTCATCGATTCCGTTGCCAGCCTCCTCAACGAAGCACAGGAGAGACATTATCAGCAATGGAGAATTCTTGGTATAAATGTCGGTACTCCTGAATATGGAGAACAACCCGCAACGTTCACCGGAGAGATCGATAAGTTTAAAAGCTGGATCGCCCGGCGCCTTGCCTGGCTCGATGCAAATATGATCGGTAAGCCCGGTACGGGAAGCAATAGTGATAAGCCCATTTACAGGGTTTTTCCGAATCCGGCCGGGGAAATACTTCGTGTTGAATCAGATGAAATTATCAAAAGGATATCGATCTTCAGCCTGACCGGGAATCAGGTTCTCGAAGAAACCGACTGCGGTGATTATACGGCCCCGGTCAATGTCGGCAGTCTCAACCCGGGATTATTTATCGTCAGGATATTCTTCAATTCCGGAGAGGTTGTCAGCCAGAAATTTGTAAAAAAATAGATCCTGGCAGAATGAACCACTCCGTGGCACGAGAAATGGGTAAAGCACGCTCGTTATTCTAGTGGAGTTGCTGCTTGAGATATAAGCACGATTGATATTAAGATGGAACCTTGGAGAGGTTCCATCAATGCTAACAGATCCAACACAACATAAAGATGAACCCCGGAGCGGGTTCAACAAAGAAGTGGAACCACTCCGTGGTACAGGACGATCTTATGTGGACATCATCCAAGCATTGAT
>DAIUKI010000258.1:0-4604 GCA_036848255.1 Bacteroidales bacterium
GGCCCCCTGCAAAAAAGATATTCCAGGGTTTTGTTTTCAGGCGATCGTTTATTTCGGAAATCGTTTTAATTGGTTTTTCTATTGTTCCGGGATTATTGTCGTCACCAATACGGGAATCAATGTACAATGTAGAGACAGGTCTGAGACCTGTCTCCACAACATTATTACAACATATACAAATGATCGAAATAATTAAGAAAATGCACAACATCATGTAAATACAGTAGAGACAGGTCTGAGACCTGCCTCTACTATTGAACAATCCATTCATATAATCCGCTTGAAAATTCCTTGTTCAATTTTACCCTTAATTTTATTGCAGATGTTTTTACAGGTTCAAAATCAATTGAATCCCAACCATCTTTTGTAACCGGATATGTTGTAGAGACAGGTCTGAGACCTGTCTCTACGGCAATTTTTACCGGTTTCCATGTATTACCTGCCTTGTATTGGATTTCCCATTCATCAGGGATCCTGCAGCCGCCATCAGGACTATCGTCAAACCAGTATACCCTGGTTTTTGAGATAGTCTCCGGCTTTTCAAAGTCATACTGGAGGTACACCCACTGGTCCATATCGGGCCACCAGTGATAATACATTACCGAATGATCATTTGAGTGAGCCGGACCTACCTGATCATTTACTGCCGTTATGGCTCTGGTAATCTTGTTACCTGTCAGTCTGCTCCGGTAAGCTATTGTTGCTGCAGGCAGAGGACTGGCGCTTTCGGCTTTTAATGGGAGCCACACCATCATCTGACCCGGACCCCTGTTATTCCATAAAGCATAAGGGATCAGGGTAACATCCTCCTTTTCTGACGTTTCGATTCCTCCTTCAAGTGTTTTTCTCGTCTGGGACCCGGAAGCCTTAATGATCTGTATGCCTTCAAGCAGTCCGGGAACAAATTCAGTTGTAAAAGATGATTCTTTATCAATTACAAGGTTAAGCACCTTCCCATCGTTATTATCGGGCCATTCAGCACAATAAATGAGAGGGCCCCTCTGGACAGCCATTTTATTATTATCATCCTTTATCCTCTCGTCAGCAACAATAGTTCGAACAGGCATTGGCAGATCGAGTTGTATTTTATCACCCTTTTTCCATTTTCTGTTTATTACAGCATAGCCGTCCACAATTTCAGGAGTCATTGTTTCTCCATTAACCTCGATTGAATAGCCATCATTATTCTGATCTGCAAATTTGTAAAGACCTCCCGGAAGCGCTTCATTCATGGCCCATCCGGGGATACGGAGCTTAATTTTAAATTTTGCCTGTACCTCAGGATCAACTTTCAGCTCCACTTTCCCGTTCCATGGGAAATCAGCCTTCTGGGATACCTTGATTTTCCTGTTATCCAATTCAATAACGGCGTCGTTTGAAAGATAAAGATTTACGAACAGCTCGTTCTTTGCTGCACCATAAATGTACCCGGGTATTGCAGGTACAAAGCGTGCCACATTCGAGGGACAGCAGGCACAGCCGAACCAGGCCTGTCGCTCATGTTGTCCGTTCGATTCAAGCGGATTGGGATAAAAGAATCTGTCGGCCGAAAGTGATACTCCTGAAAGCATCGAATTATAAAGCGTTTTCTCAAGAATATCCATGTACTTCCCGTCGCCATGCAACAGGAAGAGCCTGTGATTCGTGAAGATATTCCCTATCGATGCACATGTTTCGCAGTAGGCCGACATATTCGGCAGAACAAAAGGATCGGCAAATCCCTCATTTCCTCCGGTTGCTCCTATCCCGCCTGTCAGATAGATCTTCCCGTATACAATATCTTCCCATATCTTTGTTATCGCATTCAGGTATTCATCATCTTTTTCTATGGCTGCGATATCAGCCATTCCGGAATACATATAGGTTGCCCTCACAGAATGTCCGACCGCTTCAGTCTGATCAACCACTCTCTTATGAGCCTGGTTATAAGCGTCTCCCTTAGGACCACGGATATCAAGGAAAAATCTGGCAAGATCGAGATACTTCTTCTCACCGGTCGCCCTGTAGAGCTTTACAAGTCCCATTTCAATCACCTGATGGCCGGGGTAGACTTTTTCACCTTCCGGACCAAAATCCCTATCGATTAAGTCGGCAGATTTAATCGCGATATCAAGTAAGGAGCGCTTTCCTGTTGCCTGGTGATGAGCAACTGCTGCCTCATAAAGATGTCCCATGTTATAAAGTTCATGACTGAGAATGGAATCGAGCTCCCACCTGTTTTGGCTTGCCCATTCATGCAGACCTTTTCCTCCATGCATCTCAGCGATCGTCCGGTTTGTATAGAGATATCCGTCATCCTCCTGGGCAAGGCCAATTTTCCATATCAGTGTATCAAGATATGCATCAAGTTTCGGATCAGGGAAGGTCTGCAGGGAATATGCGGCTCCCTCGATTATCTTAAAGACATCCGAATCATCAAAAGGATAGATGGTTTTAAAGGTTCCGGTGTCAAGGCCTCCGGCAATTTCGAAGTTTTTTACCCTTCCGGACGATTCACAATAGGAAAATGCAATAGGAATAGTTACAGTTGCATTTTTATTAATCCTCGGAGCCCAGAAATTATCAGTAAGCCTAACCGATGTAAACGGAACCGGCTGAATCGGATAATCGGCACCAGTGTTTTTGTTGCAACATGTAAAAAGGAGTGAAGCCGACAGGATCAATAATATTCGGATCAAAAGTATGTTCATATGGTTTAATATATTTATTATTGATGTTTACCACGAGTAACACGGAGTTGGCACCGATTGCAAATCGGCGCCAGCAATAGTTGAGGACTAAAGGAGAGGTCATTTCGTCAATTCCAGCACCACCACCGACTTCGATGGCATAGTTACCGTAAGAATACCATCCTTGTAATTAAATCCATTAAAAGCTGCCGGTTTAACCTTATCGACTGCTTCAAACGTGTTCATAGCATTCATCGCATCCGAAGTCAACACCTCACCGGTAACTTTCCTAAATGTATCCCCGATCACCGGACAGGTGACCACGGTTGATTTGTTCGGATTAAGATTTGCCAGTGAAATGTGGACCTTACCATCTTTGTCAACCGATGCAGAACCTGATACAGCCGGAATCTTACCCTCGCCTAAAGTATAGTCCTCGCATTTCAGGTCGGTCTTCAGCAGCCTGGCCTCCTGATGAACCCTGAACATCCTGAAAACATGATAGGTCGGAGTGAGCACCATCTTTTCTTCCTTTGTAAGGATAACCGCCTGAAGTACGTTTACCATCTGAGCAAGGTTAGCAACCTTTACCCTTTCGGCGTGCTGGTTGAAAATATTCAGGTGTATTGCAGCAGTAACCGCATCGCGCAGGGTATTCTGCTGGTACAGGAACCCCGGATTGGTACCCGGCTCAACATCATACCAGTTGCCCCATTCATCAACCACAAGACCCTTTGTCTTCCGGGGATCATAGCGGTCCATAATTGCCTCATGTCCCCTTATTATCTCATCCATCTCAAGATTTGCCCTCATTGTCTTAAACCACCGGTCCTCATCAAATACGGTTGCAGATCCTTTACTTCTGCTCCAGCCATCAGGAACCGAATAATAATGGATCGACAATCCCTGAAATCTCCCGCGCGATCCGGGATCCTTCATCAGGGTCTCGGTCCAGGCTACATTGTAATCGGAAGGTCCGCAAGCCACACGGTAAAGCCGGTTATCTCCATAATTATTAAGGTATGTCGAAAACTGTCTCATAACATCGGTATAGAATTCGGCTGTCATGTTTCCGCCGCAGCCCCAGTTCTCGTTCCCTATCGCCCAGTATTTTACCTTCCATGGCTGTTCCCTGCCGTTTTCCTTGCGGAGTCTTGTCATCGGGCTGTCGGAGCCGGAGGTAAGATATTCAATCCATTCCGCCATTTCCCTTACAGTTCCCGAACCCACATTTCCGTTTATATATGCATCACAATCAAGAAGTTCTGTCAGCTTCATAAACTCGTGTGTACCAAAGGAATTATCCTCGGTGACCCCGCCCCAGTGGGTGTTGACTATTGACGCACGTTTTTCCTGGGGGCCGATACCATCTTTCCAGTGGTATGTGTCGGCAAAGCATCCGCCAGGCCACCGCAGGTTGGGGACCTTTATTTCGCGCAAAGCAAAAAGTACATCATTCCTGATGCCGTAGGTATTCGGGATCTTTGAATCCGTACCGACCCAAAGGCCTTCGTATATGCATCGTCCCAGATGTTCCGAAAAGTGTCCGTAGATGTCCTTGCTTATAACCGGACCGGGATTGTTTACAACCACAACAAACTGGTTGATGGTTGCAGGATTTTCTTTTTGTGCAGAGGCAATGAAGCCAATTTGAAAAAGAAAAACAAAAATGAGAATTAAAGATTTTCGCATGATGATAAGTATTAAATTAATATATTCTTTTTGTCATCCGGCCTCCCTTTTTGGCCTCACCCCTAAATCCCCCATCTGAGGGACTTGCGATTGAGTACTTAATTTCAAGCCCCCCATTTGGTGGGTTGGGAGGTTGAGGGGTTTGGGAGAGGTCATTTCAGCTCATTTTCTATAAAAGCCCCCAGCTTCTTATACTTTATATATAAATCATCGTATCTCCTGGCTCTTACAGGATCGGGGTTG